>NZ_JAGLBC010000073.1 GCF_018260395.1 Psychrobacter sp. | reverse complement strand
TTTATATAGTTTATCAGTTTTGACCTATGTATGAGTGTTCGTGCAAAGGTTTCAATTTAATATATTGAAGTAATTTTTTCGTTAAGAAATGTATCTTCATACAATATGTAACGAAATTTACTTTATTTCGTAATATTGCTGATGTATAATCGCTTTCGCATTCTGACCCTACGAAAATGATTAAGATTAATGATGACAATACTTTTATTGTTGCGTAACTTATTATAATGCGTATTGTCAGTTATATTTCACTTTCTTGGAGATTTATATGAAACTTAAGCTAATTGCACTTTCAGGTTTAATGGTAGCAACCATGGGCTTAACTGCTTGTGACAAAAAAGACAAAGAAGCTGAACCAGCTACTACAGAGCAAACCACGACTACTACAGATACAGCTGTAACTACTACTCCTGCTGCTGATGCTACTACAGCTGATACTCAAGCTGCTGCTGCTGAAGCTGATACTGCTGCTAGCACCCCAGCTGCTGATGCTGCTCCAGCTGATGCTTCAACTGCTCCTGCTGACGCTTCAACTGCTCCTGCTGATGCTTCAACTGCTGCTGCTGACGCTTCAACTGCTGCTGAAGCTGCTGCTGATACAACAACTACTACTGATACAACTACTACTGAAACTAAAACAGCTCAGTAATAGTTTATTAAGTAGATCTATTGCTTAGTAATTTTATTTTATATTGATAACTTTACTTTGTAGTGGTATAAAAAAAGAGAGCCTTTGGCTCTCTTTTTTTATTGGTAAAAAAGTAGTTTCAAAATGGATAATTGCAAAGTACTGATAAATATAAAAGCTTATTGACATAGCAATTTATTAATCAAGCAGAATTAATTGAACAACTAAAGTATCGTTATTGTTATAGCGTTTCTTAATTGTCTATTACTTTTAATCAGTGACAAGCAAACGAGCTATTTTGATGAAGCTATCTAGATTTATTAACTTATATAATCTATTGCTTAATCTATCAGCTAATTAACTTATTCAATAAGGCGTAACTTTACAGATAGTTAACGATAATTATCATCTACTTGGCGACGTAGTTTTTGCCCAGCTTTAAAAGTTACAACCCTTCGGGCGGATATATTCACTTCCTCACCTGTTTTAGGGTTGCGCCCAGGCCTACTCTTTTTATCCTTTAAAATAAAATTACCAAACCCAGAAAGCTTAACGTCCCTACCTTCAACTAAATTTTCATAAATTTCTTCAAAAAATGAGTCGACTAATAGCCTACCCTGCTGTCTGGTAAACCCAAACTTATCCACCAAATGATCGATAATATCTGCTTTGGTTAATGTCTCTTTATTTTGCATAATAGTGGCTTCCATATCAACTAAAATCCATTTAAGGCCTTGGTAGACCTAAGTTAACTGTTATATAAACACCTTCTAAGCCTCCTGCCCAAAAGATGCATCTAGTTTTTACAACGCAAAAATTTATAAGCTATTTAACTATCTCTTAGCTGAGCACCATGCTGAGATTGTAGCGCTTCGATAACACGCTGCATCGACTCATTTACCCTTTCATCCGACAAAGTCTGTGTATAGTCTTGCCAAATTAATGCGAATGCAACTGAACGCATTCCCTTAGGAGTATGTTCACCTTGATACACATCGAATAACCAATGCTGCTGCAATAATTCACCACCAGCATCACGTATGGTTTTCGATAACTCTTGACGAGGAATCTCAGCTTGTACCATTAAAGCTATATCACGACGTACTTGTGGAAACTTAGATGGACTCACAATATCTTGGGTCGTTCTTGCCTCTACTAATATAGGCTCTAGGTCCAATTGTGCTACCCAAGTAGTAGGTAAATCAAGCTTTTGCGCTACACTAGGATGTAATTGTCCTAACCAACCAACTGTCTTACCATCAATCAGTAACTCGGCACTTTGACCCGGATGTAAAAATGTCATTTCGCTACGCTGATAATGAATACGCGAATCTACTAAAGTTGATGGTAATAACTGTTCAACATCATGCTTGAGATCAAAGAAGTCCATTGCACGGTTACTATGCGCTTGTTCCGGATTAATATCGCCCGTTGCCACGATAGCCAAACTAGGAGTTTGCACCAACTCATCGATGGTAGCACCAATGAAGCTTAGTCCGGTTTCAAAGAAGCGAATGCGAGGTTGCTGACGATTCAAATTATATTGCACACAAGGAATCAAGCTTGATAGCAAAGTACGGCGCATTACTGCCAAATCGGCAGATATAGGATTGGCCAGTGCCAGTACATTCCCAAGCTTAGGGTCATCCAAAACTTGTTCCATCTTTTCATCACTAAAGCTAAAACTAATCGCTTCCATATAACCGGCATCAACCATGGCTAACTTTAAGCGATAGGTTAAATCGGCTGTATCATCGTAGCGCATATCAACGCCAAGATTAGGCAAGGTGCTTGGTATATTGTCATAGCCGTAGATACGAGCAATTTCTTCTATCAAATCTTCTTTGATTTCAAGATCAAAACGATGACTAGGTGGCAAACAACTCAGTATCGTTACCCCATCTTGTTGCTGCTCTTGAACTTTAATTTCAAGTTGGGTTAATATTTCAATAATACGCCTTTTTTCGAGGTTTATCCCAATTACTTCAGAAACTTTTGTCAAAGGTAACTTCACTGCAGCTCTTTTTGGCAATTTTTGATCATTTTCTATGGCAGTAATATGTCCAGCCTTTGCCTCAGCGACACTGCTGATTATATTTACCGCACGATTTAAAGCCATCATCGGTAATTCAAAGTCAACGCCACGTTCAAAACGTTGGGAGGCATCAGTATGTAATCCAAAACGACGCGCACGGCCTGCAATGGCCAAAGGATCAAAAAATGCACTTTCTAATACGATGTTGGTGGTAGTGTCAGTAACACTAGTACGCATACCTCCCATAATTCCAGCTAACGCAACAATCCCTTCATCATCGGCGATAACTAGTTCATCGCCTTTTAAGGTTATAGCCTGCTCATTAAGCAGTTGCAGAGTCTCCCCTTCTTTAGAGATACGTACTCGAATATTGCCAACCAGTTTATCAGCATCAAAGGCATGTAAGGGCTGACCCAATTCAAATAAAACATAGTTGGTCACATCCACCAAGAAGTTATGCAAACGCTGACCACTTTGCAATAGCGCTTTTTGCATCCAGTCAGGGGTTTCAATAGCGCGATCAATATTTAAAATTGGCTGTGCCAAATATCGAGGACAGGCATCAGTTGCTTCTACGGTGACTGATTGGGTCGCTTCTACTTCACCTTGCTGCATAACAATCTTGGGCGCAGTTACTGGCAAACCATTGATAACCCCAATTTCACGAGCAATCCCGCGGACACTAAAGCAATCACCGCGGTTAGGAGTGATTGAAATGTCTAAAACTTTATTATCTAAGCCTAAATATTTACGGATATCAACACCGATAGGCGCATCTGCAGGAAGCTCTAATAAACCATCTACCACATCAGGTAAGTTGATTTCGGAGGCACCACATAACATGCCTTGTGATTCTACACCACGCAGCTTACTCTTTTTAATGTTAAAGCCTTTACCATCTTGCGTAGGTAGCTTAGCACCAATGGTAGCCACAGGTACACGCATGCCTAATGTGACATTTGGGGCGCCACAAACAATTTGTAGTGGCTCATCGGCATTAATATTCACTTGAGTCACACGTAGTTTGTCAGCATCAGGATGTTGTTCTACAGTGATTACTTCGCCTACTATCACACCACTAAAGTCGGCAGCAACAGATTCAATGTCGTCAATCTCAAGACCTGCCATTGTCAATTGATCGGCTAGGGCTTGCGTATCGTTATTAGGGTTAACCCACTCGCGTAACCATTGTTCGCTAATTTTCATAGAATTCTCAAAAGGCTGTCAAATTATTATGTCTGTTATTGGTTGCAAATATTGTTATTGGTTAAAAATATTGTTATTGGTTAAAAATATTATCCAACAAGAGCTCTATATGGCTTATCCGAACTGGCGTAAGAATCGCACATCGTTTTGGAAGAACAATCGCAAATCATCAATACCATAATAAAGCATCGCAAAACGCTCAATACCCATACCAAAAGCAAAGCCCGTATATTTATCCGAGTCAATACCACAGTTGGTCAATACCTTTGGATGCACCATGCCGCAACCCATTACCTCTAACCACTTGCCATTGTCTGCCAAGATATCTACTTCTGCTGACGGCTCAGTGAATGGAAAAAATGAAGGACGAAAACGCACTGTCAATTTCTTGCCAAAGAAAGCTTCCAAAAACTCATTGATCAAACCCTTAAGCTCAGCAAAAGTAGTATGCTCGGTGACCATTAAACCCTCTAACTGATGGAACATGGGCGAATGTGTTTGGTCTGAATCACAGCGATAGACACGGCCTGGACAGATAATGCGAATAGGTGGTTCACTCGCTTCCATAGTTCGAACCTGTACCGGACTGGTATGCGTACGCAATAAATAATGAGCATCAAAATAAAAAGTATCATGCATGGCACGTGCAGGGTGATGCGAAGGAATATTTAAAGCCTCAAAGTTATAGTAATCACTTTCAACTTCTGGACCCGTCGCCACGTTAAAGCCGGCTTGCATAAAAAACTGCTGCATACGTTGCGCTGTCATGGTCACGGGATGCAATTGACCTTTTTGTTGTCCGCGAGCAGGCAAAGTAATATCAATACGATCCGCTTCAAGCTTGGCATTAAGTGCCGCTTCTTCGAGTACCTGTTGTTGGGCATTAAGACTGTCAGTGATTTGAGTGCGTAATTGATGCAACCAGCCGCCTAAGCTTTTTTTACTATCGGCATCAAGCTTACCCATTTGCTTCGACCAACCAGTTAGAGCGCTCTTTTTACCGGTTAAATTTACTCGCATTTGCTGTAAATCTGTAGCATTAACAATTTCACCAATTACAGACTTAGCAGCTTTAGCATAGCCTTCAAAATCAGCCTCTGTTAACTCGCTTAAAACATCAGATAATTTTGGTAAGCTAGCAATCAGCTCATCTAAGCTGCGTATATTACCTGCAGAACTGTTTGACGCCGCAGGGTCTTGAATGGGCGACCCGTTCTTAGATGAAATGTGGTCAGATGATGAAACGTCAGATTGAGTCATATAAGCATTCTCAGAGTTTGTTAGCTATGGTCAGCCTGATTAATAAATTAGGCGCTAAATTGTAACAGTAGCAAGTTTTGATCTTAAGTTATGGTGAGTACATTAGTTTTTATATATTGATTATAATTTTAGCTTAAATAATTGTAAGCAAATAACATAAAAAAAGCCATCATATGCGATGGCTTCTTTTATAACACTAATAACTACTTAGGCTTAAACGATTCTAATGTGTAGAATTAAGCCAATGCAGCTTTTGCTTTTTCAGTCAAGGCAGAAAATGCAGCAGCATCATGCATAGCTATGTCAGCTAAAACGCGACGATCGATTTCGATACTTGCTTTTTTCAGACCATTGATGAAACGGCTATAGCTTAAACCATTTAAACGTGCACCAGCGTTGATACGAGCGATCCATAAACGACGGAAAGTACGTTTCTTATTACGACGGTCACGGTAAGCATATTGTCCAGCTTTAGTTACAGCTTGAACCGCTACACGATATACACGTGAACGAGCGCCATAATAGCCTTTAGCGCGCTTTAAGATTTTTTTGTGACGACGGTTTGCTTGAACACCACGTTTTACACGGGCCATAAGTTACTCCTAATAAATTTGATTTGCCTGAACTTATACTGTTAAATATTTACAAATATAAGAACTTCGAGAATTAAGTGGGTTAGATGTAAGGGCACATACGGCGAACCGCAGCTACATCAGCAACATGTACCAGTTTCGTACCACGTAATTGGCGAATACGTTTAGGAGACTTTTTGGTCAGAATGTGACGTTTGAACGCTTGCTTACGCTTGAAGCCGTTAGCAGTTTTTTTGAAGCGCTTAGCAGCACCACGTTTAGTTTTCATTTTAACTTTCATAAGAACCTCTTATTCTTTGTTGCTAGTCTATGCGATTATCTTAACTTATCTTAAAAAGATAGTTTTCTAAAAAATTGTCTTAAAAGATAACAGCTAACTTAACAGCCAAGGGAAAACCTGTTCGTCAGTGGGTTTATCATCGTTTATCGCTAGCAATCAATAACTTAAATGCTTTCTAAATTGAGGATTCCAACACTGCCTTGAGGTGGGAAGCGCGAATTATAGCATAAACTACGTCTTTAACAAACTAAAATCACATTTTGATGCATGGTTTAAAACATGTTATCTAAAATAATTTTTATGTCGTTGTTTTTTACCTTTAAAACATTTCTTATTGAAATTATATTACCTTAAGCTTTGCACTTAACGTGGTCATTCGGTCACATAAATTGTTGTCAACAACTATCATCAAGACTCCTGGCAGAAATAACTGCTGCTATTGTTTACTAAATAATGCTGAAGAAGTGATAAATCTATATACTAATAAGGTTAATAGCCTCTAAAAGTAGAGGAATACCCTTTATATAGCTTTCACATGATTAACAGAGTGACACCTTATGTCGAAACCCGATAGCATATCTATTGATACATTATCCATAGAAACCACCAATCACTTTAATCAAGTTACTACCCAAACTTGGCTGGATGATATTCGGTTTAATGATGATGGTTTAGTTCCAGCAATTGCACAAGACAAAGCCACAGGTGAAATCTTAATGATGGCTTGGATGAACCGTGACGCTTTACAGCTCACTGCTGACACTAATACCGCTGTATATTTCTCACGCTCACGGGGTAAGTTATGGCATAAAGGAGAGACTTCAGGGCACACTCAAATTGTGCATGATATCTACTTAGACTGTGACGCTGATGTGGTTGTATTAACGGTGACACAAATTGGTGGTATCGCCTGTCATACGGGTCGCAAGTCTTGCTTCTATCGTAAACTCGATGTCTCAGGTGATCGGCCAAGTTGGCAGACGGTTTCACCTGTGTTAAAAGACCCAAAAGATATTTATGGTGATCATAATAACCCTCAGAGCGGTGCTATAATAGAAGGTATTCAACTAGAAGATGCTCAACAGCAAGCGGATGCTCCTGAAATGACTGCGGCCACTGTACTAAAGCATTTAGACAGTATATTGGCGCAGCGCAAGCACGCCGATGCGGATAGCTCTTATGTGGCAAGCTTATATGCTAAAGGTATTAATAAAATTCTAGAAAAAGTAGGTGAGGAAGCGGTTGAAACCATAATCGCCGCCAAAGATTTGGCAAATCCGCCAGTGGAGTCTGATAGACAGGCCCTCTTAGATGACTTAATATATGAAATAGCAGATCTTTGGTTTCACACCGTGGTCACATTAGCGTGGTTTAATATTGGGTCTGACGTTATATTATATGAGTTGGCTAGACGTTTTGGACTTTCAGGCATTGCTGAGAAAGCGTCTAGATAGCGATATTCTCTGTGCGAATCGATTTCTACTGATATGCTAGCCCTTTATCTAGTATCAATCATCACAGTTATCGTACTGGTATTCGTTATAATATTAACATTTATTGTTTAAGGAGATCATTATGGGTAGCTTCTCATTTGTGCATTGGGCCATATTACTAGTCGTGGTTGTTTTGGTGTTTGGTACTGCTAAACTTAGAAATGCAGGAAAAGACTTGGGCGGCGCAGTAAAAGGTTTTAAAGATGCTGTGAAGGATGAAGACAAGACTCAAGCAAACAAACATCGTGTCTTAAACCATGAAGACGCTAACCCTGAGGTCAAAGTTGATGACATTAAGGTGTCAGATACTGGTCTTCATAAAGTGCCTGCTGATCATGTCACTGGCGATAAAGTACCTGTTGATAAATAAATAGCAGACTATAATTATCACAATAAAATAATAGCAAAACTTAATAGCCGTTACCCCTCGCTAGGTCATAGTCCTAACTTTGTTAGGTCATTTGATGTCTGCTTGGCTGACTTATTTGACTTACTATCTAACTTACTGGTTGTTATCGCAAAACATTCTAGTTACTAATTTATGTAGACGATTATGTTTGATATTGGATTCTCCGAACTGCTTTTATTTGGTGTCATAGCTCTGGTGGTATTGGGTCCAGAAAAGTTACCTCATGCTGCCCGTACGGCAGGAAAATGGTATTCAAAATTCCGACGTACGATCAGCACCCTACAAAGTGAGATTGAAGCGGAACTTGATTTAGCAGAGACACGTCAAAAGTTGCAAGAAGAGCTTGCTAAGATCAAACAAACTGAAGCTGAAATGAAGCGCGAAATGGCTGAGCTTAGAGGCAGCATGAAAGAGTTTGAATCTGCTCACAATAACAGCATGCAGTCTGCTCCCTCATCTGTAAGTGATACGACTTCTATAAGTGAAACGCCTTCAATAAAGGTTGATAAACCTGATTTAGATGTTTCAGTCAATAATTCGAATAATGAATCTTCGACATCCACAGTGGATAACATCCAAGTACTTTCTACACGGCCATGGGAAAACATGTGGTTTTTGTTAAGTGATTACGATAAAGCGCGTCGACTCCCTTCTGCTCCATTTTTGCCTAATTATCATGCTGATCCTTTGCTTAATGCGTCTGCGTCTATTATAAATAATTATCCAGCCAACGATATTGACTCCCTAAATACTGAATCTCTAAATACTGACTCTCTAAATACTACTCATCTAGATACTGCTCATCTAGGTAGTGCTCATCTAGGTACTGCTCATCAAGGTACTGTGCCCCTAACTAAACCAATAGCTACAATAGACATTGATAATAAGTCTAAATCTTTACAGAGTAGCGGCTCAGCCTCAAGCGATGACCATAGTGAACATCCATCAGCCAATAAACTTAACGATGTTACACTGCACAGCGACATTGAGAAGGATATTCAGTTGCAAAAGTTAGAGACGCTGCAAGCGGCTGGTAATGAGGTGGGACGATGACAGACGCTAACAAAATGCCTGAAAACGAATCAAACCCTGATTTACCTACCCCTAATGATGTGAATGAAACGCCTAACTATTTGGATGAGCTTGGGGATATGCCCATCACAGAGCATCTTATTGAATTAAGATCTCATCTCATCAGAATCTTTATAGCCGTATTGGTAATATTCCTAGCGTTGGTTGGGATGTCACGCAAATTGTATGACGCCTTATCTGAACCTTTGGTCGCTCAATTACCCCCTAACGCGACCATGATTGCTACTGATATTACCTCAAATTTCATGGCACCTTTACGCTTAACGTTATTCGTCGCCGCATTTGTAGCCATGCCTTATATCTTGTATCAAGTCTGGTCATTCGTAGCGCCTGGTCTATATAAGAAAGAAAAAAAGATTGCCATACCTATTTTAATATCGTCAATCTTTTTATTTTATACCGGTATTGCATTTGCCTACTTTATCGTTTTAAACGGGGTACTTAGGTTCTTTATCTCTTTTGCTCCTGATAATGTATTGCCCATGACAGATATTGCCAGTTATTTAAGCTTTGTTATGAAGTTATTTTTGGTATTTGGACTCACCTTTGAGATACCTGTGGTCACTCTAATACTGATCCTAACGGGTATCGTATCCGTTGATACCTTAACTAAACAACGTAAGTACATTATTGTTGGCTGCTTCGGTGTATCGGCTATTGTCACTCCGCCCGATGGTATCTCAATGCTAATGTTAGCTATTCCTATGTGGCTACTCTTTGAGTTGGGTTTATTATTGGCAAGAGTATTAATCAAAGACAAAGTGAGTCAGGATTTGGTAGAGACTTAAACAGATCTTTGTAAATGAATGGGAAACTTGCTTGCGAGCGACACTTTCGAATGATGAACTTACACTCCTTAAAACCTTAAATCTAAGTCAGTATAATTTGATACACTTAACTGCGATTTACATCTCTTGCTATTAAAATTTGTGCGATATCATAACTGCCATTGTTCTATAGCTTTTAATCTATAGAGTATCAATGGCTTTTTTAGCGGTCAGCTTTTGTGCTAGTTCAGCTTTTGTACTAATAGTTGTCCTTTGAGTTGCTCTGTCTTTTGTTTCATCTTTTACTCTGTTTGTTTTTTAATCTGTTGCTCCGTTTATTGTTGCAACTATTGTTCTAATCATTGTTCTTTTTATTGTTCTACCCCAGTCAATTAGGTACTATCTATGTCTATGCCCCTTTATATGAGTGACCCAACCGATGAGCAGTTGGCAGCATTAAATATGGCCATGGATGCAAAGTCTTTCAAAGTCGTGGCCTATGCAGGGGCAGGTAAAACCACCACATTAAAACTTATCGCGGAGCGTCTGCGCGGACGCGGCTTGTATTTGGCCTTTAACAAAGGTATTGCTAATGAGGCGAAACAAAAATTCCCTGGTCATGTTGATTGCCGTACTTTTCACTCGCTAGCCTACCGTCATGTGCCACGAGACATTACTGCAAAATTATCCCTACCTCGTTTTGCCCCTAAGCGTTTGGGAGATGATTTAGGTCTGCGTACGGTTCAAGTGCGACGTCAAATGGAAGGCAAAACCACCTATGTTAATCTTACCCCAGCGCGTCAAGCCCGTTTTGTAAGTGATGCTGTCAGTAACTTTTGTAGCACACATGCCAGCTACCCTGCACCACGTCATTTAATTTTCCCGAGCTGGATATCTGCTTCAGATGAAGAACAGCTGCGTGAGATGCTATATCCTGCAGTAGAGAAGCGTTGGTTACAGTCTATAGATGCCAGACATCCCGCCGGCATTGGTCACGATATTTATCTAAAGTTATGGGCACTTTCAAAGCCCGTAATTCCTGCTGAATTTATTTTATTTGATGAGGCTCAGGATGCTGACCCTCTAATGATGGGCATCTTAACCCAGCAATCGAGGCAGGTCATCTATGTTGGTGATGCACACCAGCAAATTTATGAGTGGCGTGGTGCTGTTAATGCCATGAAAAAATTGCCTTTACCGCAAACCTTACTTACCCAGTCTTTTCGCTTCGGTGAAGACATTGCCGATGTCGCCAATTTATTCTTAAAAGCATTACAAGAAGAAGTGCCGCTAAGAGGCAACCCCAGTAAAACTTCTAGCATTGATAAGATAACCATGCATGGAAAAAAAGATGCCATCTTATGCCGCACCAACGCTGCAGCCATGGCGCAACTATTGGCAGGATTAAAAAATGGGCACAAAGTAGCGTTACAAGCAGATGCTGATAGAATGCTTAAGTTCTGTTCAGCTGCAGAGAGTTTGCAGGCAGGTAAGCCCGCTTATGGCGTTCCCGAATTGGCTTATTTCTATAACTGGGGCGATGTACAAGACTATTCAGAGACCAACGAAGGTAGTGACCTTAAGACTTTAGTCAAGCTGGTTGATGATCACGGTACTGATGTTTTGTCGCAAGCGGTAAATAGCTTGACTGATGTGCGAGATGCAGACTATGTTATCTCTACCGCTCATAAAGCCAAAGGACTTGAGTGGAACCGAGTTCAATTAGATGACGACTTTTATTATGACGTTACGACACATGGAATAAAAATTAGCCCTGAAGAGCTACGCTTGCTTTATGTGGCTTGCACCCGTGCCAAAGACAACTTAGATATCAATAGCCTTAAAGATTTAATCTCAGGCTTTAACACGGGCAAAAAAGTAATTTATGGGACTTAGCAAATAAACAAGCAAGCAAATAAAACAAGCAAACGGACTAAACAAACAGACTAAGCGCTCATATATAACTCATTATGAATGATGATATATTATTAATACTAAATAAATTTTTACTATAATTTTTTACAATAATGTTAATAGCACTAGCAGATACTATTTATTGAGCAGACTCTCTTGGACATATTCTATTTCGTAGAGGGTCTTGTGCAAATTATGCCAATTCGCTAAATCTAATCAGACTATCTATTAGGGCGTGTTGAACATTCATAATTTCAGCCAAATGTAAGCACAAGCCAAAG
>NZ_JAGLBC010000072.1 GCF_018260395.1 Psychrobacter sp. | reverse complement strand
GCCACAAGAATAAGGTTATAGTAATAACGCAATTTAATAATGATTTCAAATAAATTTCAAATACTTTAACGGTTAGTTTAAACAATTGATTTTTTCTTTAAAATATTAATATCATCATCGCTCATACCCAGCTCAGATAATACTGAGTAAGTATCGGCGCCAAGTTTTGGGGGAGGGGAATGGTATTTTACCGGAGTTTTTTCAAGCTTAAGCGGGCTACCCAAAACTTTAATAGGACTGTCTTTAAATCCTACCACCATTTCTCTAGCAATAACTTGTGGTAAATTAATAGCCTCAGCAACATCATTAATAGGTCCGCATGGAATATTAACGGATTGAAGCAATTGAAGACACTCATCACGAGTTTTGTTATTAAATTCAAAGGATAAAATTTCTGTCAGACTAATTCTGTTTTCAACACGCTTAGGATTAGTCGCATACTGTGGGTCTTCATGCAATGTTAATCCAAGTATTTTACTAATTTTAGCAAACTGACTATCATTGCCACAAGCTAGGATAAAGTTTTTATCATCAGCAGTTTGGAATACTTGATAAGGACAAACACTTGGATGCGCATTGCCCAATGGCTTAGGTGCTATTCCAGATGCTAGATAATTCATGCCAAAATTTGCTAGCATTGAAATGGCGCTATCAAGTAAAGCAACATCCACCCATTGACCTTCACCAGTATGATGCCTTGCCAACAGTGCAGCTTGAATACCAATGGTCAATTCAAGCCCAGCAAACAAATCAACCACTGGTACCCCGATTTTCTGAGGTTGACCATCAGGTTGACCCGTCAATGACATCAGGCCAGATAAACCTTGGCTAATAAAGTCATAACCAGGTTTGTGTGCATCGGGCCCTGTTTGCCCAAATCCTGTTAAAGAGGCGTATATCAATCTCGGATTCAAAGCTTGTAAAGAGTGATAATCAAGACCGTATTTTTTTAAACCACCTACTTTAAAATTTTCGACCAAGACATCACATTCAAGGGCTAATTTTTTTATAATATCTTGACCTTCAGGCTTAGACATATCAACAGTAATAGACTTTTTATTACGATTGATAGTGGCATAGTAAGCAGAGACTTTATCACTGATAGCAGTTGAACTTTGATCATTATCTTCGGCATTAGCATTAGATGAATCATCTTCAAAAAATGGAGGGGTCCAATGCCTTGTCTCATCGCCAATACCCGGTCTTTCAACTTTGATAACCTCTGCACCCAAATCTGCCAATATTTGAGTACATGAAGGCCCTGCTAGTACACGTGATAAATCAAGTACTTTTATGCCTTGTAAGGCTTGAACCGAACCAACTGATGTTTGCGCTTGCATATAATATCCTTATCTTAAGAGCTAGGCTTATTATCATTCGGCTTTTTGCTTTCAGTTTTAGTCTGGGATTTAGAGTTCCTGATTTTACTATCTTCAGATTTACCATCATCAGACAAATCTAATTCCTTTTTAATTTGGTTAAGCATGGTTATAGTTTGTGGATTCAGATTTTCTACCTCATCGCCTACAACGTATTTAACTTGCTTGAATGCTTCTTCACGTTCAGCTTTATCCTTTAATAGCATAGTTAAGGAATTGATTGCCCCTTTTTCGTTGAATCTAACAATTAGGGTTTGATTTTCAATCGTTTTTGCTAAATCAGAATTTGATAAGTTAGTGAACGGAGCTTGCTTAGTTAAGACTTCGGTTAAACGTAGTAGCTGATCACGATCGATATTATCGTCTGCAACAATATTAGCTAAGATAAGCATACGAATAACTGCTTCAGGATAGCCACCTTTATCTATATTTGACAATGCTTCATCAACTTTAGGTAAGTTACGTATTTCATCTTTATCCAACAAGCGACGTGAAGCTTCTTTATTACCGTATTGACGGAACCAAGGCAACGTCCATATATTAAAAAACATGGTCTCAGTTAGCTTACCGTTTAAGTTACCCCAAAAGTCCATGGTTATACTCAATGAATCCATAAACATTTTTTCAATTTTTAAAAAAACGTTATCTTGATTAATAGGTTCTATTGCAGGTAGCTTCACCGTTCCATAGTCTTG
Source organism: Psychrobacter sp. (assembly GCF_018260395.1). GTDB lineage: Bacteria > Pseudomonadota > Gammaproteobacteria > Pseudomonadales > Moraxellaceae > Psychrobacter. Next base: position 9,933 of record NZ_JAGLBC010000072.1, on the reverse strand, counting down.
TGTGGAGCTGATTTGGCTATTATCATTAGATTTAGTCTCAACATGGTCACTAGTATCATTTGTTTGAGTCGTTTCAGTAGTTTTAATGGAATTTAAGGTATCTTTAGTGTCTGTATTATCCAAGTTGCTGTTAGGGGTATTTAGCTTTTCACTTAGACTGCTAATGGCTGTTGCCACTGGATTTTTACTACTCCATAAACTTCTTTGTAGTCTTAAAGGATGCATTGAGCGCATTAATTGAGCAGAGGTTTCATTGGTCATGGCTTTAACCATTGGACGCAATGTCTGTTCATATACACGAGTTTGCGATTTTGACGAGCGATGCACGGCTCTAAAAATCTTTTCATCTGTTCTGCATTCACCAATAGAATGACTCAAATCTTCAAAAGTACGGCGCTGTAGATCTACTGAAAAGGTTTTCTCTTTACCTTCGCCTTCGTGATCTTCAAGCTTCATTTCATAAAGACCAGGTGGCAAAATTTCAATCATATCCATGATAGAGGCCATGCCTTTATGCTCATGGTTGGCAATTTTTGAACTAACAAATATACCCAGATGTCCCACTTCATCATGAATCATATAAATAATACGCTGACCACATACTTCAATTTCTTTTTCATCGGTATACGCATCAAGAATCCATGCTAAAGCTTGTGGAGGCGGTGTAATGTCATCACCTTTTGAAGCAAAAACAATAACGGGCGCTTTAACATTGCGTAGATCAATATTAACCCCTTTTTCAAGCTGCGCTGTATTACGCGCTAAACGATTACCAATAAATATATTTTCAACAATCCAGCGTATTTCGGCTTCATTCATTAAAAAGTAACCACCCCACCAGCGCTCAAAGTCTAAAAAGCGGTCACGATTGGCGGAAGGATTTTTATATAGGTCGTAATATTTGCCTATATAGTTGCGATAAGGATGCATCTGCTCAAAATTATTGACCAACCAAGCGCCATCAAATACACCATTAGTCAAGTCAGCACTCATCATGGCCAGCCACGTGCCGCCATTTACACCAGCTTTATAGCGCATTGGATCAACACCAACTTCACCGCTCCAAGCAGCGACTGGGGCACCATTCATTACAATTGGCCCTTTAATATCAGGATGAGTGGCTGCCAATATTAATGCTGCCCAGCCACCTTGACAATTACCAACGACGACAGGTGATTGAGAATTGGGATGTCTTTTTTCCACTTCTCTTACGAATCTAGCTTCAGCATAGGTTACATCAGCAATAGTTTGAGTAGGTTGTGGCAGCCTCTTAAAGGCTACAAAATAAACAGGACGACCATTATTCAATGCAACGCCGACCTGGCTTTCAGGTTTAAATCCTCCTATACCAGCACCATGTCCCGCTCTTGGATCAATTATTATATATGGACGATTACTCTCATCGGTTATAACCCCTTCAGGTGGCTTAATTCTTAAAAGTACATAATTACAAGGCCGTTCAAATGTACTGGCATCCAAAACAACATCATAGTCGTAATCTAATACCGGCGGACAACCTGCCAGCTCATGTTCAATAAATATATCACCGCGTTGTTTGAGTATATCTGCAGTTTGTAATAAGCGTCTGGCACTATCATTGCTATAACTAAGCCACTGCTGCCATAATACAAATGGACTCTTAGCCTTATCTAATCCATTTTTTATATCTTGTAAGTCTTTATTCAGAGTCTCTGTATTGGTCTTTAGCAGCTCGAAATTTTGAGCTAAGTGACGCGATGCTACTGTAGACTTTAATTCATTACCTTCAGCTATATAACGCTTATAGCGGCTATATTCATGGATCATATCTTGAGTCTGATGAGCTTGATTGCTCAACACATCTTGCAAATTAGGACCAGCTTCTGTTGTGGTTCTATGCGGATTGTCTAAGTCTAGCCATACGTCGGCTTTATCAGGATTTTCAATGTTTTTAGCAATAGTATGTGTCATGTTATGCTCCTAAAGTATAAGTAATATCATTAAGCCAATGCTTCAAATGCTTTTATACGTACATATTCTCCAGGAGCATCGCACAATACCGGCCATGGCAGACCGTCATTATCAACACCTGGCTTTCTAGCTGCTACAGTGCCTGAAGAATGTTTAGAAATCCATTCTCCCCAATGCAGCCACCAGCTTCGTTCTTGTTTTTCTGCTAATTTAAACCACTCATCTGGGTCAGACACGTTTTCATTAGAGGTATAAAATCCGTATTTACCGGTAGGTGGATTGATAATGCCGGCAACATGACCAGACTCAGCTAATACAAACTGAACTTCGCTATTAAATACTTGAGTAGATTGGTAACTTTCTTTCCATTTGACAATATGATCTTGTATTGCAGCGACCACATAAGTAGGGGTAGTAACCTTAGACAAATCTATTTTTATATTGTCAAAAGTTAGTTCACCTTTTTTGATAAGCTTATTGCCAAGATATAGTTCTCGCAGCACAAATTTATGCAGTGCAGCGGTGACATTGGTACAGTCGGAATTCCAGTACAATAAGTCAAAAGGAGTAGGCCGTTCACCCATAAGGTAGTTTTGAATAAAATAGTTCCAATACAGGCTATTTTCACGTAGTAGACTAAAAGCAACACCCATCAAACGACCGTCAAACACACCTTTTTTGTCGCCCTCGCGTTCTAAAGCATTTACGATATCGTTATCAATGAATACCCCCAAATCTCCAGGATCACTGAAATCAAACATCGTTGTCCAAAACGTTGCACTGGCAATACGCTGTGATTGGTTATTTTCAGCCAACCAAGATAAGGTTAATGCTAATAACATGCCTCCAATACAATATCCAATGACATTGGCATTAGGCTCACCGGTAATTTTCTCTACTACATCTAAAGCGGCTAAAAGACCCTCATGCATATATGTTTCCATGCCAGCATCTTTATAAGATTGGTCAGGATTAACCCATGAAATTACAAATACACTATGACCCTCATTCAAAGCCCAACGGATATAAGAGTTCTTCTCTTTTAAATCCATAATGTAAAATTTATTAATCCAAGGCGGTACAATCAATAAAGGTTTTTTATTCACGGTTTGGGTTGTAGGCACGTATTGAATAAGTTCAAACATACGATTGCGATAAACCACTTTACCTGGGGTAACTGCTATATTTTCACCCAACATGAATGCCTCATTATCAGTCATTCTAATTGATAGCAGATGGGCACTTTTATCTAGATCTTCTAACAGCTGTTTTAAACCTCTTATTAAATTTTTACCTTTATTGGCCTTAGTGGCACGTAGCACTTCAGGATTGGTCAATATAAAGTTTGAGGGCGCGATAGCATTCAACCATTGGCGTGTGAAAAATAACAAACGCTGTTGTGTTTTTGCATCAAGACCTTCGGTCATCTCAATAGAGTCTAAGATACTAGTTGAGTAAAGGAGGTAACTTTGTTTGATGTAGTCAAAATAAACATTTTTGCTCCAAGCATCATCTATAAAGCGCTTGTCACCTTTATCAGGCACAACGATAGGCTCAAATTTTTCGGTTACTAAACTTAGTAAGCTGTTTTGCAACAATTGCATTTGATTTTGAAATAACTGTATTTGATTTTCAAGAAGGGGAACAGGGTTATTAATTAAAGCGGCGGTAGCGAATTGTTGGCTAACATTGAGCAAGCCGAAGGCTATAGATTGACTGGTAAGATTGGTCTGAGTTAAGCGTTTATAAGACTCAAAACCTAGTTTTTGAGACATTTCATAAAAACTATTAAAATTTATCTGACTAAAAGTGTTAGATTTAGAGGCATCTAAATCATTGTCATTAAGCGTTTTATCATTTGAATCTTGAAGATTTAGAAATTTATAAAATTTTTTTAACATAAATTTAGCCTCAGTAATGAGGATAGGTAAGGCCGGCACCACATCGTTCATGATGCCGGACAAATTCAGATCTAAAGGTATAAATTAAATTTTAGTAGTAGAGGTTGATGTTTTAGTTGAGGCGGTTGAAGGAGTAGTTTGGGTTGTTGTACTTGAAGTGCTAGGAGTAGTTGAAGAAGTTGACGTTGAAGTGGTACTAGGAGTAGCAGTGTTGCTAGAAGTAGATGAAGTAGCCTTTTCAGCCATCTTACTCATATTTTCAGTAAACTGTTGGGCAGTTTTTGCAGCTTGATCAGCCGTCTTTTGCATAGCATCTTGCATTTGCTCGTTGCTTTTGCCATAAACATCGCCCATAACTTTCATAACTTCATCTTGCATTTCGCTGCTAAGCTCAGTCAAGCGCTGGGCATCTGCAAGAATTTGTTGGCTAATATTGCTTAGCAAGTCTGCTTGTTTTGTTCCAAAATCTTTTGCAGCTTCAGGTGAATCAATTTTTGAGATTTGACGCATGTTTTCTAAACCCATCTCTGTATAAGTACGGATAGTGTTTAGTGAAAATTCAGCCATTTGTTCAGCATTTTTTACAAATGCTTTATTTAATTCAGACCATGGTCCAAAGAATTTTTGAGTATTTTCATTAAATTGGTTGATATAGTCATTTGATGTAGTAAAAGACATTATGTTGCTCCATATGTAAATTATGATTATTAAAATGAGTTAAAGGTTAGGTTAATAGTAAAAGGTTACTAGTTAATATCAATGTTGCTTATAGCGCATAGGCAACAGTTTTAAAACAACGTCAAAATACTCAGCTATTTAATAACTTTACTGTTTAAGTCTTAAGACATATATTGGCCGCCATTGACTGAGATTGTCTCACCGGTTACAAATTGAGCATCTTCGCTGATAAGATACATACATGCACTGGCAATCTCGCTACTATAGGCCAAGCGGTTCATTGGAATAGTTTCTTTAATTTTATCTAAAATATGAACAGGAACTGCTTCAACCATAGGCGTTAAGGTATAACCTGGAGCTACTACGTTCGCTGTGACGAATGAGCTAGCCCCTTCGTAAGCCAAAGCTTTAGTAAAGCCAATAATGCCAGCTTTTGCAGCAGAGTAATTGGTTTGACCATATTGGCCTCTTAAACCATTGATAGAGCTGATGTTAACGATTCGACCGGATTTTTGATTTACCATTTTCAAAAATATAGGATGAACAACGGTATATAAAGACATTAGATTACAATCTATAACTTGCTTCCATTGATCGAAGGTCATTTTTTTAAAGCTACTATCACGAGTTATTCCTGCACAATTTATCAAAGCATAGATACTGTCATACTTATCGATAGTGTAATGGATAACACTCATGGTTTGTTCATGATCGGTTAAATCAACTGCGATGAACTCAAAATTATTGGCATCAAAGCTGTTATCTTCACACCATTTTTCGATACGTTCAGGATTTTCTTGACTAATAGTTGCGATAACAAAATAATTATTTTCAATCAGCTTATGACAAATTGCAGTGCCAATACCACCTAATGCGCCCGTGACCAATGCCACTTTCTTATTTTGAGTATTTTTGATTGAATCGGACATAACTTCCCTTTATTTTATTAGTTTGATAAGTGCCACACTTGAACGGTTTTAGTTTCATAATTTGATGGTTAAATAAATTTATATATATTAAGAGAAATACAAAGCTTTAATTATTGTTATGCTTGTTGAACTAATTGTTGTTAATTTATTTTTTTAAATTGACCATATAAATATTCTATTCCTTGATTATGACAATTATGCGAATCAGTTTGATTCGCGATATTCAAATTGTTTAATTTATGTAAACTTAACAATTGAAAATTATTTATTTAGATGGTATTCCATAATTTTAAGTAACCTTTTAAACGCATAAAATTTAACCATATGAAAAACGAATGCTTTGTTTTTAAAGCATATAATTAAAGTAGCTTGGGAAATTATCTACAATTCATGAACTACTACATTTAAATAGGCATTTAGTTATTAATAAATTCATGATTATGTAACCAATAAATACAGGGTTAAATTGAAGGATAAATTGTCAGCTAATCTTATTTATTTTTAAGTTTATTTTTATTTTTAAATTTATAAATGCAATAGAAAAATTTGCGTTAATAATTAGGAAGATCAGTAAGATGATTGGTTCATTTAAAGAAAGGTTAAACGAATTCTATTAGACACCGCAAAGCCTTAGCTTAGGTGATTCAGCTTGTTTATAAGAGGATTTGTTTATATATAAATTATTTTTAGGATTGAGATTGTTGTTAGCTTTTATACGTATACGTTAAATTCAAAGCTAATAATTTTTCAGAAATTAAAAAAGTGAGTGTCATCTACGCACCGATATTACGAGATATGCATTAAAATTAATAAATTTTTTGTATAATGAAAATTAGATGAAAAAGTGAAAGATTTGAATAAAAATTAAAACAACTTTAAAGAGTGTGTATGAATAGTTATAAACTAAATTTATTTTACTAACACCACCGATAAATCTTATAGATTAGTTAAATTTGACATAATCGCTTAGTTCAATTTCGTAGTTAAACTATATAATAACCTATTATTTTTAGTATAAATTCCAGAGTAATTTTAGAATATAATTTAAATAAATCAAAACTTACAAATTTATAGGCATAGATAGGGGTAGTTATTAACTGACTAGAAAGTTTTGATCATTTTTAATTATCATACTTTAGGTTAGTTAAGACGTTAGAACACTATTTTAATCAAAATCAAAAGACTAACTCTAAGATTCTCAAATCAGTCTTTATCTTCTAAACGAGAGCGCTTTAACTTACTCGATAACGACCATGCAGCATCGGCTCTTAGCTCAGCTGCCAATTCACTTTTGCCACTTGATAAACTGCTCCACTGAGGTTTGCCTCGGGCTTTTTTAAGCTCACTTGGTAGTTTATTAGGTTGCCAAGGCGGTGTATTGGTTTCTTGCAGTTCAGTTATTGGCGTATCGGCGTTGGCAGCATGACCACGGTGACGCAGTGAGGCCAAAAGATCCAATGATCGAGTGGCAAGTAGGGTTAGGGTGGCTGGATCAATATATAGACGTTTTACCCCATTTAATTTATCGGCAATACTGCCGGTATTTGACAGTATCCCACCTGCCAAACCGCCAATGGCTGCACCAAGTCCAAAGGTAGTACCTAAAGCAGCAGCATCAATACCTAGACCTAATAGTGCACCAGCTGCAGCTCCCGAAGTGGTACGAAGGCCATAGCTTTTAAGCAATTCAGGGTCGAAAGGGTCTTGCTGATATTCACTTAGTTCAAGTGGGGTAACTACCGTGCTGTTGTCATAAAATTTATATAAGTTTAGCAATTTACCTTGCATGGCACGTTCTGTTTGACGAACTGCTTCTTGCATCTCGTTTAGTACTGGTAACGGATCATCATCCTCATTAATCTCACGCACATAAGCGGCAACATCTAATAAGAAGTGAGCAATAATAATGCCTGCCTGCTCATATAATTGCATCCAGTCTTCACGACGACGCTCAATAAGTTGATGTAATGTTTCTGGATAAGTCAGCATGGTGGCCAAATTCTGCCAAAGCTTCATTTCATCTTCAAACTCAAAAGCTACTGAATCAAAGCGAGTTGAGATATGAAGGTTACGTCGAGCCAACATGGTTTGCCAATCAGCGATATTGGTATCTTGGGCATCAGTAAAATTAAACACAAGCATCACTGGAATCGCAGACCATGACAATATTGCCAACTCATCTTTGTATTTGCCTAGCACGGGCTCTCTGGCATCGATCACATAGATAGCCATATCACTTGCCAATAATTGCCGGATAACCTTGGCTTCTTGCGAGTAGTCATTCAAAGCATTCACTGTATCACCACCTTGGGCGATATCACTGGCCAAGAACTGCTGCAATCGCTCAATACCATCACGGCGACTGGCAGTATTATCCTCAAGCCAGTCCATCAAGCCTGAGGCATCTTCTAAACCGGGCGTATCAAACAACGCCACTAGGGGCTCACCTGTTTGACTATCACTAATTAAAGCTCGTTCAACATGGCGAGTGGTCGCAGCTTCATTTTTGACTTCCCCAAAGTACATATCTCGCAATAAAGTACGTAATATTGAGGTTTTGCCGGTATTGGTATGTCCGACTACCGCTAACTTTAAAGCTTCTCCAGTAGCCAAAGTGGCTTTTCGGATACTGCTTACAGTTTCAACTGATTCAAAGTTATTAACACTATCAGCACCCGTATCAGTGACAGTTTCATTGATATTGTTATGGCTACTAGCATCACTATTTTTAAAAAAACTTAACTTATTTAAATCATCTAACTCTTGGTTATTATCTGAATGAGATAGGTCTTCTTCTGATGAAGTGCTAAAAGCTTTATCGCTAAATAATCCTTTTGCACGTTGTGAGATTGGTTTGTTATTATCAATAGTCATAAAGAGCCTGAATATAAGTTAAATTTATAATTAAACATAAATCAAAATAGTTTTTTATGCAGTAAATTTGCTAATAATTGACCAAAACCTTATAAAATAATAACTATTAAACTAGGCCAATATTACGCTCAGCTAGAGCCGTTTGCCACTGCTGTCGGCGCAATGAATTATTAGCTTCAGCAGTATTATCTTCTAATAATTGAACAATAACCCCTTGTTTAGCATGGGTCGCAAGCTTATCAAGTTTACGCATAGTGCCACGATCGGGCAGAGCTTTACTATGAATACCTATCAACACTTGTACATCATGATTAGCCAAATATTCAAGCAACTTGTCCATATCCTCACGATCATCTAACACACCGAAATTAGTCGGAGCAGGGGTGGTAAAAGCTTCACCAGCCGCATGATACCAAGTTGGATTAGAATATTTATATTCTAAAAGAGCCACAAGTTTACTACCTTGAGTCACCTTCGCTTTGGGAGCAATAGGCTGAACCTTTTCTACGAAGTCATCTTCATCGACGACCTTACGCTGCCAAAAGTTGATTATTTTTTGATAATAAGGCTGATTTAAATCAAGCTTCATTTTCTTACGATTGAACATTATTGCACAAAACGCCCAAGCTATAGCCCGCGGTACAATCCCATACATTAGCAAACTGCCAACCAATAAACTCGCCCACTGTCTAGCAATAGCTAAAGGCATATTTTGTGAGGCTAAACGACTTTGGATAATAGCGTCGGCATCAGGCACATTAAATCCAACTTTACTTGGTAGCCATCCAAGCCAATGTGTTAAATTCATCAATGCTTGATCAGAGAGTAGGGTAGACTCCCAACTAAAGCTATACTGACGCACAATAAGCAAAAATATGATCGCAAATAGCATTCCAGTTAAGGTGGCTAGCCAAAGTTGATGACTAAACCGGCTTAGATACCATCGCATACCAGTGTGATGCAATTGTTCATCATAAAGCTCTACTGCAGCTTGGGTAACATCGTCTTTACCGCGAATAAGTGCTTTTGGATTTATAAAGCTGGTTATTATACTAGGCGACTGACTGCCACGATTAATTATGGTAAATATCAACCATCCTATTAACATTAAGGAATGAAAACCAAGTAAACATACCAGTACATAAAAGAAGTTGACCACATTAGCCTGTAGCAGAGTAAACAAACCCAAGAACCCAGAGATACACCACAGCACACTCATAATTGAGATAATACCTTTGATGCGCCCGTCGATTTTATTTAACGTGCTGGCTAAAACGCCATTGCTATCGATGCGTTCCGCTCGGCGGTGCACCTTTTGAAGAGGAGTGGCAGCTTCATTCTGTAAACGTTCGGTAATGAGTAATGGATCAGTTGAGAAAACGTGGTTCTTGGTCTCAAGCTTACGTACCAGCTCAGTTAATTGGTCTTGCTTAGATAACATGATAGTCCTTATCAAATGCCTACCAAATATTATTAAAATTAATTAAAACTTGATGATTAGTAGACCTTAAGCTCTTATGAGATGATATGAAAATAAGTTATTTAATATTAGGGCGTGTTGAACATTCATAATTTCAGCCAAATATAAGCACAAGCCAAAG
>NZ_JAGLBC010000071.1 GCF_018260395.1 Psychrobacter sp. | reverse complement strand
TCTTACTCTTCTTCTCATCATTTCTAAACGTTGCACTTCATCGTTGAATCTAAGAGTTATATAAACGCTTGAATAAGTTATATAAATGCATGAATAATAGAACACTATATAGCCCATTAGTATCATAATAGCCATCAAAAAAATAAATTAAAGAGCGGTTATCATTTTGAGTAACGAATAATAAATATCTATATTATAAGTCTCTAATTTTAACCGGTCATAGTAAGTCATTTAAAAGGTTTGATTTTCAATCAGACGCTTCGTCAACTTAATCACCTTATTTACCATAATCAACGCAGTCAAAATCTTTAATTAACGACCAGTTAATCGTCTGCTAGCAAGGTAGCTTCATTAGAGCGCCAGTTTTCTGCGCCATAAAATAACATTTGTGCTTGTCTAGCACATTGACGCAGCATTTGCTCTTTTTTATCGTGTGTAACTTTGATATCTTTTTCTTCATCATAAGCTTGAGAGTAGGTCAGATCTAACCAATCAATAATCCAAGTTAAGAATAAGTTTAGCCCTGCCTCAGCTAGCAGGCGTCTGTCTTCAGCATTGATATGTTGAAATGCTGGCTGAATGCCTAAGTCTTCCCCCATAATATTAGCAAACAATTTGATTTGTGCATTTATAGCATTGCGAACCGATTCTGACCCGCCAAAACGTTCACTGACTAAGAACTGCCAATAACGGGGGTGCTCGTCAATAGAGGCAAAGAATAATTGAATGCTTTTGGCAATTTGGCGGTCATAGCTACGTCTACGACCCATCTGTAAGCCACTGCGCAAGGTTGAAAGCGCTTCACCCAACTCTTCTTCTACCAAACAACGGCCTAATGATTCCATATCATCAAAGTGACGATAGAAGGCTGTTGGAACGACGCCCACTTCGCGAGTGACTTGACGCAAACTAATTGATGAAAAAGATTGACCCATCATACACAGGTCTAATACCGCATTAAAAAAAGCTTGACGAGTCTGCATCTTTTTTTGTTCGCGGCTGTTTAAGTTATTGCTGATCAATGAATTATTGTTAGTCATAGAATTGCTATTAGTTAAAGTTGTCTTGCTAGAATCAATATTGTTAAAATGAACGTTGCTAAAATCAAGGTTGCTAGAATCAGTGCTGCTGGTCATGATAAACAATCTCAGTCAATAATAAGTTTTAATGTAGGTCACAAGCAGTGTGCATACAATCCTTAACTTACAGGTTTTTGTAGGGGTTCACGCATAAAATAATTATAGAATTACTAGTTGAAGGTAAAGACTAAATCAATCAAATCATGTTTGTGAATACCCTTCAAATTTTACTAAAGAAGAAGTAAACGTCTTTACATTCTTGCGCCGTATTTTTAAGCTTACCATACTTTATCGCCAATGCCATTTAAATCCTGTGCCAGTCGGTAGGCTTCATGATCGTTCATACCCGTCAAATAATCTAAAATATTTAAAGCATTTTCATAGACATCCATTCCTAGTTCACGATGTAAGGTATGCAAATGCTGATTTAACAATTGATTTAAATGCTTTTGTTCAAAATGTGGTGATTGTTGGGTAATAGGTAGCAATGCCAAAGGCATAAAGGCATCCAATAAAGTCTGTAGGCAACGGTTGGCCATAAGTTCCATACGTATTTTGCTAGGGTGGGCAAATATTTGATTTGAAGCAAGATTTTTGGCTTTATTGATGCCTTCACTGACGCTAGGCTCGCTGTGGTCGAATAGACTGCCTTGCATTTCACCTGCTAGCATTTCATCGGCATGAGCGACGAAAGCTTCTGTTACTTTATCTACCAATCGCATCATAGCTCTCCCCCGTAAGGCAGCTAGCTTTTGTACAATAGGCGCATTATTGGTGACTTCAGGTGGTGCGCCTCGCGAGCCCATCAGGCCTAACATTAATGGCTCAACATCTTCATAGCCAATCATATTCAAATGAATGCCATCTTCTAAGTCAATAAGCGCATAACAGATGTCATCTGCCGCCTCCAATAGATAGGCCAAGGGATGCCGAGCATAGCCGTCATGGTCAAGCGCATACGGCAGTCTTAATTGTCCTGCTAATTTGTCTAAAAGATTGGCGTCATTGTAGAAGATGCCATACTTTTTAATGTCTAAAGCTCGAATAGGGGTGGTAGATTGGCCTTGTTCATCAATCTTAATTTGATTGCTTTGCTTTGCCAGCCAAGGGTATTTCATAAAGGCACCTAAGGTAGCACAAGTCAGACGCATGCCCCCACGGTCAGGATGATGTTCATTACGAGTTAATAATCTAAAGCCTTGTGCATTGCCCTCATAACCTTGCAAATCTAAACGCTGAAAAGGGGTCATGTAACTTAAAAATTGTTGCTGGCTAGGCTGATTGAACCAATCTCTAATGGCGTATTCGCCGGCATGACCAAAAGGCGGGTTACCTATATCATGGGCAAGACAAGCCGCTTGAACAATAACGCCGACATCTCCCACACTAACGCCGCGTGGCAGTCCCTCAGGCAATTTGTCATGTAACTTCTCAGCTGCCATCATCCCTAAAGAGCGGCCAATACAGGACACCTCTAATGAGTGAGTCAATCGAGTATGGATACCCATTTTATTGGTTAACGGGTGAACTTGGGTTTTTTGGTTTAATTGTCTAAAAGATTGAGAAAAAATAAGACGATCATAATCTTTGTGAAATGGGGTACGTGATTTTTCTTGCGATCTGTCCTTTTTTATACTACCCAGACGGCGGTCAGTTAATAAATAAGACCAGCGCTTGTGAGCCGAAATGCCTTTTAAGTTTGAATTATTCAAATCTGAGTTTAGATTAAGGTTAGGCTGAGTCATATATCACCAATCAACAATAAAGGAACAAGTTTCATTAGCATAACAGAAAAAGCCGATAAGTTAACTTATCGGCTTATTTCAGTTATCTTGTTCAGCTGCAACCCGTAAAGCGTTCAGGGTAGTCTAAATCAAAGTCTAGTAAAGCTTAAAAAGACAATAAAAATTAAAAGGACAGTAGAGCTTAAATAGACATAATTTAGACGTTAAATCTAAAGTGCATTACGTCGCCATCTTGCACAATATAGGTTTTGCCTTCCAAGCGAGATTTGCCAGCAGCAGCAGCGCCTTTTTCACCATTGTGTTCAACGAAGTCCTCATATGCGATGACTTCAGCACGAATGAATCCACGTTCGAAGTCGGTGTGAATCACACCTGCAGCTTCAGGAGCTGTAGCGCCCACTTTGACGGTCCACGCACGTACTTCTTTTACACCAGCCGTAAAGTAAGTTTGCATATCTAGTAACTTGTAACCAAAACGAATCACTTGATCTAGACCAGCTTCCTCCATACCCATGCCTTCTAAGAAGTCAGCTTTATCTGCCTCGTCTAATTGAGCGATTTCTGCTTCAATTTGATTGCATAAAGGCAGAACCATAGCGTCTTCTTTGGCAGCATACTCACGTACTGCATCTAAATATGGGTTGTTTTCAAAACCATCTTCACTGACGTTAGCGATATACATGGTGGGCTTTAAAGTAATTAAGCCATAGCTTTTGATCAGTTTTTTCTCATCATTGTCTAAGTTAGCAGCTCGAGCTGCTTTACCCTCTGCCAATAGCGGTTCGATTTTTTTGAAAACGTCTAAGGCGGCCTGTGCATCTTTGTCGTTGCCTTTGGCCTTTTTGGTTAGGTTGAAGATAGCACGTTCAACGGCTTCTAGATCAGCCAAAGCAAGCTCAGTATTGATAGTTTCAATGTCATCGATAGGACTAACACGACCATCTACATGAATCACATTGTCATCGTCAAAACAGCGAACCACGTGGGCAATTGCATCAGTTTCACGAATATTGGCTAAAAATTGGTTACCCATGCCTTCACCTTGTGAGGCCCCTGCCACCAAGCCTGCAATGTCTACAAACTCCATACTAGTCGGCACAACCCGTTCTGGTTTTACAATTTCAGCCAACTTATTTAAACGTGGATCAGGTACAGGAACGATACCTACATTAGGATCTTTGGTACAAAAAGGAAAGTTCTCAGCAGCGATACCTGCTTTGGTTAAGGCATTAAATAAGGTTGATTTTCCAACGTTTGGTAAGCCCACGATGCCACAATTAAAGCCCATGTCCTGTCTCTCTTAATCTGATTTGCTAATAAAGGTAAAAAAATAATAAGGTAGAATAATACAGCTTAATACGATAACTAAAACTAATAAATAGATATGAAAATTGGTATAGATATGAAAATTGCTATAGAAGATTACTCAATAAAAATATTTGAATAAATAAAATAGCGCGTATTGTAGCAAAAATTGTCAGAGTAAGGGTAAGCTATTGCTTCTCATTACTATGATCCTCGATGAGTCCTACCATAACCCCCATATTCTTATTGTCTTGATAGGAAATATCTGGCGCATAAAGTGCAGAGGCGATACCACCATCTAAAAATAGAGCACTATTACATTTTAAATCTTCTTTAAATAAGCTTGCGAATTGATAAAAAGTGACCGGCACATTACTTGTCACAAATTTGATACTACCATCCTCACAGATACCGACACCATTTCGAATCTTAGTAGAGGTACTATTGGGATCAAATTTGGGATGGATGTTACCGTCTATGACCAACATCGGCCCTGACTGAGTGGCATACCAAGGACTTGCAGACCCATTTTGCAACATCTTATCAAACTGATGACTTTCTGTAATAAACACTTGATTATCTTTGTTCCACCACAGTACCCCATTGGGCATCAAATGAAAGTTACCCGCGCCTTCTTTAAGGTTCAGCGATAAAATTTGCTTGCCTTGAATAACTGTAAAGCCGATAGGGCCAAATTCCTGATTGTACATGCCTGCATTGGTGGCAAACTTTAGCTCGCTACTTTTGGGTAAATCTGCTAGTAAATTATTGAATGTATATAAGGGATTAATAGACTGATCTTGATCGACAATAGGCGCATTAATCTCTGTATTTAACGCTTGCAATTTGCCTGATTTCCAAAATAAATGTAAAGATAATGGCGAGTTGGCTTTGGTTAAGTTTTGCTGTGATACTTGGCATAGTGCATAAGCAAAAGGTGCCGAATTAGATTCACAAAACTTTTGCGCTGGTATAGCTGATTCCTTTACCGACTCAATTAACGCGTCAAACTCTCCTTCTTTACAGCCTGACAGTAATACAGGAGCCCCTAAAGTGAACGTTACTATTAACAGGAAGGTCTGTATTCCAAAAAGTGACGTTGGTTTCTTCATATAGAGGCCTTTACCATGCTAAAAATTTGACCAATTAAACGTCAATAGGGAACTGTGGGTGATTGTCATGAAGTTGGTTTTTTTTGTGAGTATTCTGTGAGTCATGATTATATGCCACGTATGCTTCATTATCGGCTTTGAAGCTGTCTGGATCTGCCATTGCCCACATTTGGTTATAGATGTCTGCTCGAGCATTCATGTTCAATAATGCGCCTTTATCCATAAAGTAAAAACATCTGGACAATAGCTTAATTGATCCATCGTTCATGCGTCTTGCAACGTGATAAGGATGCAGATCATAAGGATGCGATAAGCCCACTGCGCCCACGAAGTTTGCCAAAGATTTTATTGTATTCTTATGAAAATTTGCCACACGTTCAGACTTACTAGGCACATCTAAAGCCATTTGACGGTAAGGATCTTGAGTGGCTACTCCAGTTGGACAAGTGTTGGTGTGACATGTGCGAGATTGAATACAACCCACCGCAAACATAAAGCCTCGAGCTGAGTTACACCAGTCTGCACCAAGCGCAAGCATTTTAGCGATATCAAATGCTGAGATGATTTTACCGCTCACCCCAATTTTAATTTTATCACGAATATTTGCACCCACTAAAGTATTATGTACCAATAAAAAACCATCAATTAATGGCATACCAAAGCTGTCCATAAATTCTACAGGAGCTGCACCAGTACCGCCTTCTGCACCGTCTACCACTATAAAATCAGGATAGTTATCCTCTTCAATCATTGCTTTGACAATAGCCATAAACTGCCAAGGTTGACCAATACATAGCTTAAAACCCACCGGTTTACCGCCAGATAGTTCACGAAGCTGCTGCCAGAAATGTACTAGCTCTCGTGGGGTGCTAAAAGCTGAGTGGGTCGAAGGTGATATGCAGTCCTCTCCCATCGGAATTAGGCGTGTTAAAGCGATTTCTTTGGTGATTTTTCCAGCGGGTAACACACCGCCTTTACCAGGTTTAGCGCCTTGAGACAACTTAATCTCAATCATTTTGACCTGTTCTTGTTTCGCATTTTCAACAAACAATTCAGCATCAAAGTTACCATTCTCATTGCGACAGCCAAAGTAACCAGTACCAATCTCCCAGATTAAGTCGCCCCCAAATTTGCGATGATAAGGACTAATAGCGCCTTCACCTGTATCGTGAGCAAAACCTCCCATTTTAGCGCCTTGGTTTAAGGCCATAATGGCATGACCTGACAAACTGCCGAAGCTCATTGCCGAGATGTTAAAAACAGACATAGAGTAAGGCTGCTTACAACGCTCGTTACCCACAATAATCCGGAAATCTTCAACATCTAAATGATGACTGGTTTGCGATTGCAAAAACCATTCTTTGTCTTTGGCATATAAATCATCAAGGGTACCAAAAGCAAGGGTATCACTGACATTTTTAGCACGTTGATAGACCAAGGCTCGTTGTTGACGAGAAAAAGGCACTTGTTCTTTGTCATCTTCAAGAAAATACTGACGTATTTCAGGACGATAGCTTTCTAAAAAATAGCGGATATGACCTAAGATCGGGTAGTTAAATAGCACCGCATGCTTAGATTGCACTAAATCATAGATACCAACAAATACCAATATCATAGCCAATAAAGCAAGCCACCAGATATGCCATAAAATAGCCATTATGGATAGTAAAACCATAACAACCAGTAAGCCGTATCGTTTAACAACCCCTACTTGATATTGGCTATCGTTATGATCATGAGTTTTTGATTTAGATGTGATAGCGGCTTTCGATTCTAACATAAGATATCCTTCGTCACTTTTGTAATAATATGGCTATGATTAATATAAGACTTAGTGAATACAAAGCTACTTTAAGGTCCAAAAAATAAAAACGGCTACCAACTTATATTAGTAACCGCTGACAGACTGTTGTGAATCGTTAGCTGCTGTTAAGCGTAAAAGACTAATGACGATAATTTAGAGATATTCAGTTGGAAGCGATTTATTGTTTGAATTTCACTAAAAAAATTTATATCGTTAAATTTAAGTATTAACCAAAAGAGTTTTAAATCCATTATAGCCAATAAAATATGTCAAAACTAATCTTAGTTACTTATATTTAGAATGACATAATAATTATATAACATTAAAAAAGAACAATAGTTCAATTAATTAAAAAACAATAGTTCAATTAATTAAAAAACAATAGTTCAATTAATTAAATTAGATAAATTCGCTAAATTGCTATGATACTCATCCAAATTTAAAGGTTGAAGTCATAATATGGCTACTTTAAAATGAGTTCGTTTTTTTTCTGTCATTTAATCAATGAGTCGTTATAATAAGCTCAGTTTGAAGACATCCTCTATATTAAAATGAATATTTAAAATGAGGTGCTTCCAAAACTATAAAATTATATCGTTTTTTATTTAAGTCAACCCACCTTGAGGAGCTAAACATGGCTATCGAACGTACTTTATCAATCATTAAACCAGATGCAGTAGGCGGCAATCACATCGGTGCTATTTATAGCCGTTTTGAAGACGCGGGTCTAAAAATTGTTGCTGCAAAAATGCTACATCTTGATAATGAAAAAGCAGGCGGTTTTTATGCTGAGCATAAAGAGCGTCCATTTTATAACGATCTAGTTTCTTTTATGACTTCAGGTCCAGTCGTTGTATCTGTACTTGAAGGCGGAAATGCGATTGCTAAGCATCGTGAAATTATGGGTGCTACTAACCCAGCTGATGCGGCAGAAGGCACAATCCGTAAAGATTTCGCTACTAGCATAGATGAGAACGCAGTACATGGTTCTGACTCAGCAGAGTCAGCAAAACGTGAAATCGCCTATTTCTTCGGCGAAGACGAAGTTCTAGACCGTACTCGTTAATCTTAAATAGTAAACTGTTTTTATCTTTATAAACCGATTTTTTACTGATTTTATCGTCATAAAAATTTCGGTTAAAGCAGCACTCTTAAACGGTTAAGTCTTCAGGCTTGGCCGTTTTTCATTATTAATTCACAGCTTAAGCTATAAGATCTTGTTATCATGTACTCGTTAAGCTTTAAAATCAGACGAAAACTATTTAAACTTAAATTTTAAGTTATAATAGCCTCCTTTATGCTAATAAATAGCTAAACTAAGACACAGCTAAGCTATGACATGGCAAATAAGATACAGCCCGCATTTAAACGATCAACTATGATCGCATCTATAATAACCCACATATCCTATTAGGTTAGTTAAGTCATCATGACCAAAATTCCAATGCAGCCTGCTGACAGTACGCCAGCCACATTTAATCCTAACGAAGTTGAGTCGATCAAAACCAATATTTTGGGAATGAGTCAACAGCAGTTAGGCGAGTACTTCAAGCAAATAGGTGAGAAGCCATTTCGAGCCACTCAGGTTATGAAATGGATTTATCAGCATGGGGTAACTGACTTTGAAAAAATGACCAATTTATCTAAAGGCTTACGCGAGAAGCTGAGTGAGCAGGCATGTGTTACAGCGCCAGAAGTAGTACATAAAGAATTTAGTGAAGATGGGACACGTAAATGGGTGTTTAAAGTGGCAGGCGGCTCATTGGTTGAAACTGTACTTATTCCTGCTGATGACAGTAAGGTCAATGGACGTAAGACTTTGTGTATTTCGTCACAAGTCGGCTGTGCTTTGGACTGTAGTTTTTGTAGTACAGGCAAACAAGGCTTTGAGCGTGATTTGTCTGCCGCTGAAATTATTGGTCAATTGTGGGTAGCCAATGCCTCTTATATGGAAGGCGTGGACAGCTTAGGATGGCACAATAATGTCACCAACGTAGTGATGATGGGCATGGGCGAGCCATTATTGAACTATCAACCAGTTGTGTCAGCTATGAGCCTAATGCTATCTGATCATGCTTATGGGCTATCAAAACGTCGCGTTACTTTGTCAACTTCTGGCGTAGTGCCAAAAATGTATGACTTGTACAAAGATATCGATGTGGCATTGGCTATTTCACTGCATGCCCCTAATGATGAGCTGCGTAATGAGCTGGTGCCTATCAATAAGAAATATCCATTAAGCGAGTTGATTGCAGCGGCCAAAGCCTACGTACATGACAACAACCCTCGCCATAAAAAGCACGTTACTATTGAGTATGTTATGCTTGCAGGGGTAAATGACAGTGATATGCATGCGCATCAATTGGTGGATTTATTAGAAGATTTGCCGAGTAAAATAAACCTTATACCGTTTAATCCTTTCCCACATGCGCCTTATGATCGCTCAAGTAATAATCGTATCCATGCCTTTAGCAATATTTTAAATAATGCAGGCTTTGTTTGTACCATTCGTCAGACTCGTGGTGATGACATTGATGCAGCTTGTGGCCAATTGGTGGGTCAGGTGGCAGATAGAACTCGCCGTTCAGCCAAGTGGCAAGAAAGTATTAAATCTCGTCAAGCTGAGCAGCCACAAGGTTAACTGTTTTATAATGTAAAATTCTTCAATTTGTATATTCTAAAGTTTTCTAATAGACAGTTTTGAGACTATTATGGCTATAAAAAAATGAGATAACTGCTTTCATAGCTATTAAAGTGGCCTAATTCTAAATATTTTTAGGTTTTTGGTGCAGAAATAAGGTTAGGCCGTTACAATACGACTCGTGTGGTGTTATATTTAGCAATAAGTAAACTATTTAGGGATAAAAATGATCGGCTTTGCTCAGAACCTATTAACTGCTGAGCAACTGCATCGGCTTTATCTATGTTCTAAAAATGGCCTGATTAAGGTCATAAAAAGGAATGCTGTTTTTAACTCTGCTTCTATTTTTAAGCAGATTGCGATTCTAAAGCAGCTTGTAATTGTTAAACAAATCCTTAAGTTAGGAATTGCAACTTATGTAATGGTGGGTGTCATAGGCTGTCAATCTGTCTCTTTTGATTCATCTGCGACGAGTTCAAAGGCGTTTTATTCTGGTGAACAGGCCAATGAAATCGCTACAATTAGAACGCAGATGGCCGCACAGTATTTAAAGAGCAACGACTTGGACGAGGCCAAACGTCAGTTAGAAAAAGCATTGGCTGTCAATAATCGTTATGCCCCTGCCTATGATATGATGGGGGTTTTGTTGCAAACTGAGGGTAGCCGCTTAAACGTTGTTAAAGCAGAGAGTTATTTTAAGCAAGCATTGGCTTTAGACCCTAAGTTAATGAAGGCTCGCAATAATTATGGTGTTTATTTGTCACAGTTAGGGCGAGATAAAGAGGCAGTAACTCAGTTTGAAATAGCAGCAGCGGCTTTGGGATATGAAGGTCGCATCAATGCATTAGAAAACTTAGGACTTACTGCTTTAAAGTTAGGGGATTATAACTTAGCGACAGATACCTTTATTAAGATTTTAGAGCGTGACCGCAATAACTTATTGGCACATTTAGAACTGATAGATTTGTTGATAATTAATAACCAGATCTCCCAAGCCACAACCTTATATACTGAAATGTTGGCATTTATTGGAGACAGTGAGACCAACAATCCTAGAATTATTCAACAAGGGTTGAAGTTGAGTCTTTAGTTTAGTTCCAAATTATAATTTTTAATTTTAAATAAGTTTTAAGTAATACCGTAAGTTATTAAATATTTAGCAAATTAAAAAAATTAACAGTAAGTTTTTGGCTCACCGACATATTGCGTGGCAGCTTTAGCTAATTTAACGCGCTAATTTAAAGCAATAATGTAAAGAAATAAGTTAATGCAATAATTTAACGTATAGTGAAGAAGCCAAAAAGCTTAAAATTTGGATTCGTTACCCAGAGGCATCATGGAAATCGATAGAAAAGACCCGTTAACCCAAACCCTAGATACATCTAATCAAACCTTCGGCTCGTTTGGCAATCAACTCAAGCAAGCGCGCATAAGTCAGAATTTGACACTAGATGATGTGGCGGCTGAATTGTTTATATTGCGTCGTCATCTTGAAGCAATAGAAGCAGAAGACTTTACTTCATTACCACAGGCAGCATTTGCGCGTGGTTTTGTAATAAATTATGCGAAGTTTTTAGGTTTAGATTCGGATCAAGTTGTAGATAGTTTCAATCGGAATTATCCGGATGCGCTAAAAAAGAAAAGTGTTGATGACATCGAATCTCCTTTGAAGCCTATGGGCACCTTACAACGAGAAGGTCGACGTGCTATTCGTTTTAATCCGTTATTATTATTGGGTTTAATTGGCCTTATTATTCTAGCGGTATTTTTGATTCGTACTATTTCCAATGCAAAAGATGCCTCACAAGAAAAGCAGCCTAATACTGGCGTTGTAGATAATATATCTGATAGTGAGCAGTCTGCCGGTGCAGCTGTAAAAACTACCGTGGTGGATAGTGGTAATAATTTAGGCAGTTCAGGATCGGCTTTAAATCTTGATTCTACGGCAGCGGCTACAGCTACTGGTGAAGACGCTACTTTAGATTTTTGGGTTCAAGGTAACTCGCCTATAACGGTGATTGACGCGACAGGTAAAACTTTAATTAGTGGCGAACAGAGCCGTGGCAGTTATAAGTTAGCCGGTAAAACTCCGTTTAAAGTTCAAATTGGGAATGTATCAAATGTAACTTTAAATTTAAATGGTGAGCCAATTAAGCTAAGTGAATTTGCTCAGAATAACCAAGCTAATTTTAGTTTAGCACCCTAGTTAACTCAACTAAAAATATTTCTGATATCAGTATTGTACTTATCAGTAGCACAGATCAGAGCCGTAATAATCAGTATTACAATAAAGAGTAGTTCAATTAGGGCGTGTCCCTATATGGATTATGAGTCTAAAAATGAGATAGATTTTTGTCAAACACGAATAATT
>NZ_JAGLBC010000070.1 GCF_018260395.1 Psychrobacter sp. | reverse complement strand
TTATGATTTATTTTATAATTTTTATATCAATCTTTGGCTAATAGCTTCTTCTAAATTGCTAATGGATGACTTGTTTTCCTCAAGTAATGCCAAAGCTGTCAAACCAAATTCCCCTGGTAATAGCTGATATTCAGTGTTTTGCGGGATTTCAATCCAGTCTTCGTCAATTGTCATGACAAGTGGCTTAACGCCCTTATTTAGTACAAATATATCACCGTAAAAATGCCAGTCCTGCATTGAAGCTTCAATCGCTTTTTTGGCATTAGAGGTATAAACCGGATCAAATTGTTTAGCAGTATTGGTGAATTTCAACCTTAGTGCAATTTGAAGTCGTTCGCAAAACATCACTAAAGTGCAAGTAACTTTTACCATCCAAGGCGTCGGTACGAGTTTTGAATCCAAACCTAGTAATTGTGCAGCTTGGGCAGAAGTCATTGGCGTTTGAAACTGTTTGAGTAAATTGCCAGTTAGCAGGTTTGCCTTTTTTAATTCTTCTGCTAAGGCGTCATAATGATAGATAAAAGGCAGTAGTTGGTCTTGAGTGGTCAAATTTTCAATGATTTTACAGTTAAATACTTGCCAAGGTGTTTCTTTGTCACTTATTAAATCATTTAGAGTTATGGTGTCAGGATTGGTCATTAAAGGGTTTCTAGTTAAAGAGGAAGAGGCTCTCTTTAAGCTACTATCTAACTTTAAGCTACTATCTAAAGTACCAATACTATCTTTATTATCCATACTATTAACGTCTTGAATAGATGTGGCTTTAAGTATTTCATTTGAAGTTAAGCTAGTTGTATTGGCGTCATACGAAGACGGTCTTTTATACGCTGGGTCTGTCGTCATAAGTTACTTCTCATTATAATTTTTAGAGCATCTATTCAATTTATTTTATAGAAAATCATAGTACCTGATAAACAAAATTTAGTTTAAATGTCATTTGTCAGTATTTCATTTCAAGTGGCGATTAAGCCATTAAGCCTACATAAAAAGATTAACGTTGAACATAAATATTTTATCTAAACCCTTGAGTTCTTTTCATTTGACATAGTGGACAAAAACAAAAAATTTATAACTCTTTATCCTCTATATCACGCAACTTAATATCACCATATAGACGTTTTTGAATATTACTTAGTAATTGCTCAGTGACCTTTAACTTCGAGACTGGTAAATTAACCAATGGTTGATTCATATCTGATGGTTGATTTATATCTGTCTTGTTATCAGAAATGTAGTTATTAGATGATGTATCACTTATTAAATCATCCTTAATTGAAACGGTTTGCAAATCCACAAAATCTTGTAGTTTAAGCATTTGCATACCTGCATATCCACAAGGGTTTATGGCATTAAATGAACTAATATCACAGGTCAAATTTAAAGCAATACCGTGATAGCTAAAACCATGTTTTATTTTAAAACCTAAAGAAGCTATTTTACCTAACATTAAATGATTAACATTATAAATATAGACACCAGGAGCATCACGGCGTGATTTTGCATAAAATTGCTGTTCACGATTACCACTCAAAGTTCTATTAAGAACGTCTTCAATACTTTGCTCAGCATGAGACACCAAGTCACGAAGTGTCCAACCTGCTGTTTCTAAATCAATTAGCCAATAAACTACCAACTGACCTTTACCGTGCCAAGTCACTTGACCCCCGCGATCCGTATGAATGATAGGAGTTTTGCCACGCTGTAATATGTGTTCTTCTTTGCCTGCCTGCCCTAAAGTATAGACATCATTGTGTTCTACTATCCATAATTCATTAGCGGTAACTATACCTTGTTTTTTATTTTCGATACGAGATAAGGTGGTATGTAACATGGCTTCATGTGTACTGGTATAGTCAGCGTTTAAAAGCGTACGAAGCGTTAGATTTTTACTAGGGCATATATTGTTATTCATTTTAAATAGCCATAATTAACTAAAATTTATTGCAGATATAAAATTAACAGCAGTAAAGTCAGATTTGAAACTCATTAAGCGTAATATTAAAACCATGATAGCTTATATTTTTAAGTCACTTGTTAAATTTAGCTTTTATAGTGAACTCTTTTAAAAATAAATAGCAGAATTTACTTTTATATTGATTTATTATAGCTAAGACACCATAAAGTATAATAAGAACATAGTAAGCTAAATAAAATTGTATTTCTAAAAAAATTATTTGTTTATTAAAAGTGACATTTACTTAAGTGGTATTATTTCAAATGTTATTATAAATGAGTAACCCGTATTGACGACATATACATAAGGATATTTACATGAGTCAAAGTATTATTACTACAAAAGAACAATTAAGCGAGCAGTTTCAACATATGCATGCGTTAAGTCGTAAACGCCCTTTAAATTCATGGACGGATAGGGAGGCATTGCTTGAAAGTTTAGAGGCGATGCTTATCGATAATAATCAAACGTTTACCGATGCCATTAATAAAGATTTTGGTAATCGCAGTAAAGATGAAACCCAATTCGCAGAAGTTTTTCCTAGTCTTCAAGGGATTTCTCATTCCAAAAAACATGGTAAATCTTGGATGAAGACTCGACGTACAGGCATATCAAAATTATATCTTCCTGCGCACAACGAGGTACAACCCCAGCCATTGGGACTTGTTGGTATCATGGTGCCTTGGAACTACCCTTTATTCCTTGCCATCGGACCAATGATTGATGCATTGGTTGCTGGTAACCGTATCATGATTAAAATGAGTGAGTCAGCGCCCTTATTTGCCCAAGCTTTCGCTGAAGCTGTGGCTAAGCATTTTTCTGCTGATGTAATATCGGTTGCAGTAGGTGAAGTAAACTTAGCAGTAGCGTTTAGTGAATTGCCTTTTGACCATTTGCTTTATACCGGCTCTACCAGTGTTGGTAAAAAAGTTATGGCTGCTGCAGCCCCTAACTTAACACCAGTAACCTTAGAGCTTGGAGGCAAATCGCCTGTTATTGTCCTAGACGATGTAAATCTTGAAAGTGCGGTGAATAGAATCATGATGGGCAAAACACTAAATGCTGGTCAGACCTGTATTGCACCTGATTATGTATTGATCAAGTCGTCATTGCACAGTAAGTTTGTGAAACTGGCTAAAGAATGGGTTAATAAGCATTATCCAAATATTGCAAACAATAAAGACTATACACGTATTATTAATGATAATCAGTTTAAACGGGTACAAGGTTATTTAGAGAAATTGCCCAATGAGCAAGTTGTGCCGCTAACGGATGTCTCTGCAGATCCTGAAACTCGTTTAATGCCTCCAGTTATCGCTTTAAATCCAGATTCGCAGAGCGATGTGATGCAAAATGAGCTATTCGCACCTATTTTACCATTGGTACATGTCAATGGCTTGCGTGATGCTGTTGAGTTCGTAAATGGCCGTCCACGTCCCTTGGCCTTATATATCTTTGGTAATGCCAGTGATGATATTGAATATGTTCGTAATCATACCGTTTCTGGTGGGGTTTGTATCAATGAGGTCATCATGCATGTTGCTCAGCATGAATTACCATTTGGCGGTGTAGGACATTCAGGTATCGGCGCATATCATGGTAAATGGGGTTTTGAGCGCATGAGCCATATGAAGCCAATTTTTGTTCAGTCAAAGTTTAATGCCATGGATATCATGTTACCTCCATATAGTGCTTTGTTTAAAAAGGGCTTAAAGTTTTTAATCAAATAAGCAAATTATAGTAATTTCTAATTAATCGGTTCTGTGCTGATTTGTTTATGCCTTCCTATTTGAAATAGGGAGGCTTTTTTTTATTCTTGTTTTGTTACAACAGCCAGCTAAAGGATCGTATTTAATAAAATATGAATGTAGACTGAAATTACATTAAGTCAATATAATATAAAAGGCGGCACAGTGGAACTAATTACCAATATAAAAAAAGGGTTGTTACTTAGCTTGCTGTTGTTATCTGCACAAGCTTTTGCAACCTGTGGTGACAGTCAATCTCATCCTATTAAGTTTGGTTCTTTGACATGGGAGAGTGGGCAGTTTATTTCTGCCGTTCTGCAAATTATCGCTGAAGAAGGCTATGGTTGTAGGACTGAGATGGTTCCTGGGACAGGACCGGCTTTAGAGACGGCCCTATCACAAGATGATATTCAAGTTATTGGGGAGCAATGGGTAGGACGCTCTCCAATCATGGAAGATGCTATTTCTGCTAATAAAGCTAAGATTATTGGTAGCACTCTACAAGGCGGTGCGACTCAAGGTTGGTACGTGCCGAATTATGTGTTAGAAGAACACCCAGAATTAAAAGATTATCGAAACATCAGTAAATTCTCAACCCTTTTTATTGATCCAGAAAGTCCTAGTAAGGCTCGATTTTTGAATTGTCCTACTGGCTGGACTTGTGAGGTATTTAATACCCATTTACTTAATAATTTGGGATTAACCAAAGCTAAACCGCAAGACTCAAAAATTTTGACATTTAATTATGTGCATCCGGGCACAGGGGCGGCGTTGGATGCTGAAATATCCTCTGCTTTTGAGCAGCATAAACCCTTATTATTCTATTATTGGCAGCCGACAGGCTTAATGGCGAAATATAATTTTGGTTCTATTAACTTTCCTGCCTATGATGAACAATGTTGGAACAAGCTTTTGGATGCTAAAAGCAATACAGATTGTATTTCAGGATTTCCAGTATCCAAGCTAGGTATCGCAGTTTCAATGCCATTTAGTACTAAACACCCAGAATTGGTTGAGGCATATCATAAAGTACAGTTTTCGTCCGATATCCTTAATGGCGCTATATTGGAGATGAATGAGAACAAGCGAAGTGGGAATGAGCAAGCCAAGTTGTTTTTGCAGCAACATCCACAAATCTGGAAGAATTGGTTAACAGCGGATGCCGCAAATAGGCTTGCCATCAGTCTGAACGTATCTTTAGATTCAGTGCCCAGCTCTGACACTACTACAATTAATACCTCTGTAAATACTGCTGATGATTTGACCGCTTCACCAAAGAGCTGGTTCCCAACTTGGTCCTTTGAAACCAAGCTTAATAATCTACTTAGTTATGTTGTGCAGAATTTCGGTGAAATTTTTAGAAGTATTAGTCATGTCACTTTAACGTATTTATTATTACCAATCGAAAACTTGCTATCTATCACACCCCCTTGGTTAATCATAGTATTGATAGCGCTATTGGGATGGATGGCGACTCGAAAGATTTGGTTTGCTATAGCGTGTGGTCTAGGGCTATTTTTAATTGGTTCATTTGGTTTATGGCCAGCATTGGTTCAGACCATGTCGCTATTATTCGTCTCGGTATTGGTAACTATAGTAATTGGCGTTCCAGTAGGTATTTTGATGGCTGGTAGTGAAGCATTATGTAAGGTAGTGACGCCAATACTAGATGTGATGCAGACCATGCCAAGCTTCGTATATTTGATTCCAGTTTTAATGCTTTTTGGAATTGGTAAAGTTCCTGCGCTTTTTGCCACAGTAATTTATGCAATTCCTCCCTTAATACGTTTGACCATGTTAGGAATCAAGCAAGTGCCACATGAGATAATTGAAGCTGGAAGATCATTTGGTAGCACGCATACGCAATTACTGTTTTGGATTAAATTGCCACAAGCATTGCCAAGTATTATGGCTGGGGTTAACCAAGCAGTAATGATGTCGCTATCGATGGTGGTACTTGCATCGATGATTGGGGCTCCTGGTTTGGGCGAAGATGTATTGCAGTCTATTCAAACTTTAAATATAGGGCAAGGGTTACAAGCTGGTATAGCTATCGTCATTATGGCTATCATCATTGACCGTATCACTCAAGCGTTTGGTAGGGGTCGAAGAGCACGTGACGAGTTGATTCATCATCGAAGTATTCATTAAAGTTTTTTGACTGATGATTTAAACTTTATACTTTTATACTTTCACAAAATAAGAATATTAATATGACTCATATCTGTTTAGAAAATGTCAGCAAAATATTCGGTGCAAACCATGTTGAATCAAATAAAGTACTATCTTTACTAGAGCAAGGCATGAGCAGTAATCAAGTTTTACAAAGCACCGGGTATTCAGTAGGGTTGTATAATATAAATTTGGCTATCAAAGCTGGTGAGCTGCACTGCATAATGGGGTTATCAGGCTCTGGTAAATCTACTTTAATACGTCATATCAATAGATTAATCGACCCAACCTTAGGGAAGATTTGGATAGATACTCAGCATAGCGAGGGTATGCCAGAGTATTTAAACAGCGCAGAGCGCGCAGCTGACCAACCAAATGTTATTAATGTATTAAGTCTTAGCGATAAGCCACTACAACAGTTTCGTCAAAACAATGTCAGTATGGTGTTTCAGCATTTTGGGTTGGTGCCACATATGACTGTCATTCAAAATGTGGCATATGGACTGCGGGTGCGAAAGTTGTCAAAATCCGAGCGTCATGAGATTGCGCATCACTGGCTGCATGAGGTGGGACTTGAGAATATAGATAATAGTTATCCAGATGAGCTATCAGGGGGAATGCAGCAGCGAGTCGGATTAGCCAGAGCTTTAGCAGTTGATACCTCAATATTATTAATGGATGAGGCTTTTTCGGCATTGGACCCTTTAATTCGAAGTCAGCTACAAGACCAGTTATTGAAACTTCAAGAAAAATTAAATAAAACCATTGTGTTTATTACCCATGATATTGATGAGGCCGTAAAACTTGGCAACCGAATTAGTATTTTAAATGGGGGGCGTTTGGTACAAACAGGCACATCGCAACAATTACAAGAGCATCCTGCTGATGACTATGTAGAACAGTTTATGTTGGCTAGACATTAGGGCGTGTCCATATTTGCAAATTAAATAGGTTATGGTCTAAAAATGGCTATATTTTCGCCAAACTGTGTCTAATTTCTAGTTAATATGCCTATATTATCTTCGAAATTATTCGTGTTTGACAAAAATCTATCTCATTTTTAGCCTCATAATCCATAAAGGGACACGCCCTAGGTATTTAAAATCTTTCGTACTTAGCCTAGCTAAAATTGGGTATTAGAGGCATGATGGTATTTAAGACTCATTACAAAATGCAGATGACCTAAAATTAATACTGTGACTCTTTGCAGTTATGATAATGCAATGCTTCTAATGTCAGCTTATATTTGTATCTATTATAATCGCCTTATTATTTAAACTTGAATATGTACTTACATTCAAAATACCCTAATATATTAAATGCCCGAATATATTAAATGCGCTAATATTGAAATCAACACTTAACTTATAGAGAAATTTTTAATGCCTATGTATAACACTAATTCTTATAATCCTAAATTAAAAGCAGTCTTTAAGCTTGGTTTATTTAGTGCTTGTACGACTTTGCTAATGGCTTGTGGTCAGACAGGTAATGCTGAAAATGGCAAGGACAATACCAGCACCATACAACAGCAAAACCAAGGCATCGCCAATAGCCGAGATATGTTACCTAGCGAGTTACTAAAGCAATTACAAGCTTTGCCACAGTTAACTTCAGGTTTAGGAAATACAGGTAGTGAGGTTATTGATAATAATAAACCGACGTTGGTGAAGTTTTGGGCGAGTTGGTGTCCGTTATGTTTAGGAACATTGGAGGAGACACAGAGTTGGCGTAATGATAAGGCATTTGAAGGATTAAATCTGGTGACAGTAGCCAGTCCCGGACAATTGAACGAACAAGACAGTGCTCAATTCAAACAGTGGTATGCTGGCGTGCAATCTGATTATCCAAAACTTCCAGTGTTAATTGATAGTTCGGGTAATCTTATTAAACAATTGGGCGTGCAAGTTTATCCCAGTTGGGCAATTCTTGATAAGCAAGGGAATTTGGTAAGACTTATCAAAGGTAATCTGACCAAAGAACAAGCTTACGCTTTAGCAAAAAATGCTAGTAATGACTTTAATGATCTTAAAAATAGTAAAGCCAAACCTAAAGTAGCTGGCATTGATAGTACTTCATCCGCTAAATCAAATGGCGTTATCAACAAGAATGGTGTTTATTACAATTCAGAGGGCGCTCCCATTAATACCAAAACAATCTATCTAGCTGGAGGCTGTTTTTGGGGATTAGAAGCCTATATGGAGCGTGTAAATGGTGTGGTTGACGCCGTTTCAGGCTATGCAAATGGTAACCCTAGTATTAAAGATCCAAGCTACGAGCAGGTCATAGCAGGATCTGGTCATGCTGAAACCGTAAAGGTTGTCTATGATGCGGATAAAATAGACTTAGAAACGGTGCTGAAGTATTATTTTAGAGTGATTGATCCGACGAGTCTAAACAAACAGGGTAATGATCGGGGCGTACAATATCGTACAGGTATTTACTTTACAGATGCTTCTGATAAAGCAGTTATAGATAGAGCATTAAAGCAGCTTGAAACTAAATACAATAAAAATATAGTAGTAGAAGATAAACCGTTGGCCAACTTCTCAATGGCAGAAGAGTATCATCAAGATTATTTGGCTAAGAATCCTAATGGCTACTGCCATATTGATTTAAGTTTAGCCGATGATAAATTGGCATCATCAAACAAAGTATCGAAGTTAGCTTCAGCTACGACCGTTAAAGAGGCTTTGGATCCTAAGCGTTATGCCAACTATGATAAAAATGCTCTTAAAAACACCTTAACTAAATCGCAATATGATATTACCCAAAAGGCTGGGACTGAGCGTGCGTTCAGTCATGAATATGACCATTTATTTGCCCCAGGTATCTATGTAGATGTGGTAAGTGGAGAACCCTTATTTTTATCGACTCATAAATATGATTCAGGCTGTGGTTGGCCAAGTTTTTGGCAGCCGATAGCCCCTGAAGTTATTATTGAGCACAAAGATACTGCCTATAATATGGTGCGTACCGAAGTACGATCACGTGTGGCAAACTCACATTTGGGTCATGTTTTTAACGATGGCCCTAAAGATAAAACCGGCTTACGCTATTGTATTAATGGTGGTGCCTTACAATTTATTCCGGTAGATAAGATGCCACAGTCAGGGTATGGCGTGTTTGTAAAAATGGTAAAGTGATATAGTCCATTGATTTTTAGTTTTATAAAAAGCAATAGCTAAAAGATAAATGATTAAAGCTAGTTAAGCAAAGCTATGCTTTAAACATTAAAAACCGACTAACTTATAGGTTAGTCGGTTTTTTATTAAAAGCTAATTTGTCTATTTATCAATAATTTGATCTGCATTACAAGCCAGTAGTTATTCTCCAAAACATTACTAAGCATAAGCTAATCCAAAGAATTCTTTAGCTCATTTAACTCTCTGTCGAAGTCTACTTGACGTTTTTGTTTGTTTTCATGCGCTTGTAAGGCCAGTTCTATCAGCTCAGTAATCAGCTGTGAATAAGGTTTGCCAGAAACTTCCCATAATTTTGGATACATACTAATATGGGTAAACCCAGGTAAAGTATTCACTTCAATAATGTAGGGTTTATTGGTGTTTCGATCGAGCAGAAAATCCACACGACTTAGCCCTTTTAGACCTAAAACTTTATAAGCGGTAGTGGCTATATCACGCATTTTTTGTTCGATATCAGTTTCTATAGCTGCAGGATAATGAAGTTCCGCCTTATCATTTAAGTATTTGGAAGCATAGTCATAAAAGCCGTCTGGTGGATTGATTTCTCCAAAACAACTGGTTGAAGGATTATGATTGCCTATAACCGCAACCTCAAGTTCTCGAGCAGGGGTAATACCTTCTTCGACCAATACTTGAGGGTCAAATTTCAAGGCATAGTCAATAGCAGGCTTTAACTCATCATAGCTATCTACTTTACTTATACCGACGCTAGAGCCTGTACTCGCCGGCTTAACAAAAATAGGAAGTTTTAGACTATGAGCTTGCTCAATTAAGTCGTTAGCCTCAGTGTTCCAGCTGCTATCTTCAATAACAAGGTAATTGGCTGTTGGAATGTTATTGGCATTGAGCATGTCTTTCATAATGACTTTGTTCATTGCGACAGCAGAGCCCGCCACATCAGAACCTACGTAGGGCAAATTAGCAATTTCGAATAAACCTTGTAGCTTGCCATCTTCACCGCTAGATCCATGGACAATACAAAAGCAGACGTCACAAGCTATTTTGTCAAGTGTAGGTAGCTGAACCAACTGATACGACTTATCTGGGATGATAGTGCATCGATTGGCAATAGACAGTGCATTGGACGTAGTGAATAATTCTGAATTATATTCATCTTGTTTTGGATATTGCCACCAACGACCGTCCATATCTATATAAATGGCTTGAACTTCAAATAGGCTTTGATCGATATGATTTAATAATGAACATCCAGAATTGATAGAGATGGCATGCTCGGGGGATTGACCGCCTAGTATAATAGCAACTTGTTTTTTTTGGGAATTATCGAGAGCTTGAGTTGTCAATTTCACTTCCTTCATATTCTTGTAGGGGAGGCTATCATTATAAATAATAAATGGCTTTCATTTGCAACAAAATTTAAGGTTGAATTTCATGCATTCAGTTATTATTTGATTTATATTAATACTCAATGGCTTTAAAAGGCTTAAAGATTTAAATTTTGACCAAGCTTAATACCAGTCGCGACTTGGTATGCGGTGATTGCGACATTGTTATAAGCATTTTTAAGTATATTTTCAATATTATCAAGCTTTTGAATACTAGGTACAACAATATCGAAGGCTGGCGTGTTGTTATACAGATTATAGATAGGCGAGGGATCGTGTCTTTGTTTAACAGTCTCAATGTGTTGACGATCGACAGCGCCACAAATTGCTATAACGGGTAAGTTATTATGCAGCTTAGCTTGATTGGCAACGCCACTGGCTACTTTACCCATCGCCGTTTGTGCATCGAACCTGCCTTCGCCAGTAATTACCAAATCAACGTTAGCCAAGTGATCATCAAGATTTACAAGGCTTGCAATGATTTCAAATCCAGACTTTAATTCTGCCTTACAATACGCCATTAATGCATAGCCCAATCCACCAGCCGCACCAGCACCCTCCATTTCACGAAAATTTGTATTGTTATGTTTAACATTAACATTGTGAGCACTCGTTACCAAATCAAAATGGTTTAAAGCCTGATTGAGTAGTGAGACTTCCTTGATGCTTGCGCCTTTTTGCGGGCCAAAAACATGGCTAGCCCCGGTAGGGCCGCATAGGGGACTGGTTACGTCACAGGCTACGGATATTTGAATTTCTGAAAGCAAATCTTCCAATGCGCCAAATTGAATGTTTTTTAAATGATTAAGCTGGCTGCCACCAGGCGACAGTTCATTATTTGCTGAGTCAGTGAGCTTAACACCTAGTGCTTGAAGCATCCCAGCTCCGGCGTCATTGGTTGCACTTCCACCAAGACCAATTAGAATACTTTTTACCCCTTGCTTAATAGCATCGGTAATCATTTCACCCACACCAAAGCTTGTAGTAATTAATGGATTGCGCTCTTCTTCAGTCAGTAGATGTAGACCACACGCTTCTGCAATTTCAATGACAGCTGTACCGTCTTTAGTTATAAGATACTTTGCGGTAATTAGACGCATTAAAGGGTCATGTACCGTCAATTGCCGCCAATAACCGTCTAATACGAATGACAGTACCTCTGATGTGCCTTCACCGCCATCGGCTAAAGGTAACAGCGTGTAGTTGGCTTCTGGAAAAACTTGGCTAAGCCCAGCCTTTATGGCCTGACACACCTCTACAGCTGTTAAGCTTTCTTTAAAGGAGTCTGGCGCGATAAGTATGTTCATTAATTTAGATCGCATATTAAGATTTTATTCAGCTTCACTATCTGACTCAAAATTATCAGGTTGAATAGACTTACCTTCTGTGTGTTCTTTAGCTTCATGGTGTTCCATGACTTCAACATCTTCATCAAAAGCTGCATCCAAAGCCCTTTGGACAGCCTCAATACGAGCCTGACATATTTTATAAGCAGCAATGGACTGTTCAACGGTATTCATCAAATTATCAATGTCTGGTTCATTTGAGCTTTGCAGATCTTCAGCATTTATCTTTAAGATTTGATAAGCCGCTTTAAATGTTTTTGGGGCAGGTTTTTTGCGTACAGCCATGATATAGCTCCTTTAAGAAATAAGATAAATAAGATGATTAAGAAATAAATATAACTATAATTAAAAAGCAATGATTAGGGCGTGTGGAACATTCGCAAATTAGCACTGCTGATAGCTAAAATCGTTCC
>NZ_JAGLBC010000069.1 GCF_018260395.1 Psychrobacter sp. | reverse complement strand
TAATAAAAAATCTTAATTATTCGAAAATCTGACATAATCGAAAATCTGACTTAAACATATACGATTATACTGTTCAACGTAAATTAATCTTAATCTTAATCTTAATCTTAATCTTAATCTTATTAGCTTATTAGCCATAGAAGAAAAAACTATGACCCAAGACAATCAAAACCATACCCAAACCGATAGCTTTAATAGCCCTAATAAATTAGATAGTAGCCCTACTGCTGATTCGCAAAGCAACCAGATAGATCCTAACTGGACCGATGATGTCTTAGACTTAAGCCAAGGTTATGCGATGCAAACCATCGCTGTGCGAGCTGGGCAACATCGTAGTGACGAAGGCGAGCATAATGAAGCAATTTATACCACAAGCTCTTATGTATATCAGTCGGCTGCGGATGCGGCAGATCACTTTAATGGGGCAAAAACTGGCAATGTGTATTCCCGCCATACCAACCCTACTGTACGCTCCTTTGAGCGTCGATTAGCAGCCATGGAAGGAGGTGAGCGTGCGGTAGCCACTGCCTCTGGTATGGGCGCTATTTTAACCATGTGTTTGGCTTATCTGAAGCAGGGCGACCACATGGTAGCTGCCAAACAGTTATTTGGCTCATCGGTGGGTTTATTCAACAACTTTATGGGCAAATTTGGAGTTACTGTAACTTATGTTGATTGCTTCGATAATGACGCATGGGCACAAGCAATACAGCCCAATAGCCGTTTGTTATTTTGTGAAACCCCAAGTAATCCATTAGGCCAAATTGCTGACATTAAAGCAATCAGTGAAATTGCCCATGCACATGGCGCACTTTTTGTTGTGGATAATTGCTTTGCCACGCCAGCAATTCAAAGACCCCTAGAATTTGGAGCAGACATCGTTATTCATTCTGCAACCAAATATATTGATGGTCAAGGCAGAGTATTAGGTGGGGCATTGGTAGGTAGTGATGAGCTAATGCAACAAGCGTTCGTTGTGGTTCGTTCAGGTGGGGTGAGTATGAGCCCTTTTAATGCTTGGGTCTTCATTAAAGGACTAGAGACATTGAATCTTCGTATGCAAGCACATTGCGACAATGCTAATAAAATAGCTGAGTTTTTGGACAACCATCCAAATGTAGAAAAAGTCCATTTTTCGGGGCTATCAAGCCATCCTATGCATGAGTTAGCAAAGCTGCAGCACTATAGACAAAACTGTTATGGGGCAATCATGGGCTTTGAAGTTAGAGCAGTGGGCAATCATACTAAGCAGTCTGCTGCTTGGCATGTGATAGATAGTACTCAAATGGTCTCCATTACCAACAACTTAGGTGATGCCAAAACCACAGTAACTCATCCTGCAACCACCACTCATTTTAGGGTTTCTGCTGAAGCCCGTGCCGAAGCAGGCGTAACTGATTCGTTAATTAGGTTGTCAGTGGGTTTAGAAGATGTAGATGACATCATCAAAGATTTAGCGCGCGGTTTAGACAGTTTAGGTTAAAACGGTGAATTGAAGTCACAAGCTTAAAACATAACCCTTAGACAGCTTCATAACTAATCAGTATAATAAGCTCAAGATTAAGGGTTGTCATAAGCGTCAATACAGTGGTTTGTAGTGACAATGGCCTAAAGTGACATTAATTCATGGTGACATTAATTTATAGTGATATTATTTTATAGTGATATTAATTCATTGTGATAATGAGTCATAGTGGTTTTAATAACTACAAAGCTTAGACGATGACCTGATATATACAATAATATTCAAAAAAATACTAAAGAGGTAGTTATGAACATTCAAGCTCTTATGCAGCAAGCGCAAGCCATGCAAAAACAAGTAGAAAGCAATGTTGAGAAAGCCAAAAAAGAACTGGCTGATAAAGAAGTAGAAGCAGAAGCAGGTAATGGACTTGTTAAAGTGACCATGACAGGTCGTCATGTGGTTAAGCGTTTGACTATAGATCCAAGTTTATTAGAAGATGAGCCAGATCTAATTGAAGATTTAATTGCTGCTGCTATCAATGCTGCTGTGACTAAAGCGGATGAGTTATCTGAAACCACTTTGGCCAATGCTACTAGTGGCATGGGCTTACCACCAGGTATGCAAGGTTTATTTGGTTAATTTTATGACTTACTAAAATGGTTGTTTTCTAAAAGTTGTAATCCTAAAATAATTTTTTTTAAAGTAAATGACATATAAGTTTAAATAATGGGGTGGTAATTATTAAATTATCCCCCATTTTTATTTTAGACAGCTTTTATTATTAGGACTTATAGATTGATGCTAGCTAGCTGATAAAACAAAAGAGTCGGTTGATAAAAATTGATATGTTGTTGCTTGAAGTATATAGCCACTTGATAAAGCTGTTAGTCTTGTTAAAGCTGGCAGTTTAAGCATAAGAATTTTAAATTTAAAAAAAAGGTGATTGATTGTTAACCGAAAAGTTTGATAACTTAGTTAAGCAACTGCGAGTACTACCAGGGGTAGGTCAAAAAACAGCCCAGCGTATGGCACTGCATTTGCTTAATGGAAAAAGGCCTCAGGGCTCAGCATTGGCTCAAGCGTTAGATACTGCTATGCAAGATATTATTGAGTGTCATCAGTGTCACTCTTTTAGTGATGATGATGTTTGTCCGATTTGCTTAGATCCTAGACGTGATGACAGTATCCTATGTGTGGTTGAAACCGCAGCTGATGTGATGGCCATTGAGCAATCTGCAGGGTATCGCGGTCGATACTTTGTGTTGGGTGGTCATTTATCGCCGCTAGATGGTATCAATGCAGACGATTTAAATATTGATCAACTGGTTAGCAAGGTTAAATCAAATCCTATTGAAGAGCTGATTTTGGCTACCAGCACCACGGT
Source organism: Psychrobacter sp. (assembly GCF_018260395.1). Lineage (GTDB taxonomy): Bacteria > Pseudomonadota > Gammaproteobacteria > Pseudomonadales > Moraxellaceae > Psychrobacter. Next base: position 9,352 of record NZ_JAGLBC010000069.1, on the reverse strand, counting down.
TGAAGGTCAAACTACAGCACATTTTATATCAGAAGCAGTACGTCGCCATGTGGGTAAGGTTACCCGTATCGCTCAAGGCATTCCAATGGGTGGAGAGCTTGAATATCTAGACAGTATGACCTTATCACAAGCCTTACAAAATCGTTCGTAAGCTTAAAGTTGTTATGCATAAAGTACATAGGCTTAAAGTATATAGGCTTAAAGTTGTTATGTATAAGCTAAATAGGCTTAAAACAAAAGTCAGCCCACCCTTAAAAAACCGCTTTGAATATAAATCCAAACTGAATAGAAGGTTTCAATGACTCAGGTATCGTCAGACAGTGCCACCCAGTTAGACTCAACATCTACGCAGATATCATTAGACGCTTCGACCATTAATGAGACTAATAAAGCAACTATTCATGATGCCAGTAAATTGATTGATATCGAGGCTATAAAAAGAGACTTAGAGGCTTCTGCGGATTTGCCAGTTTATTGGATTTCTAATTTTGATACTTTAGAGGCGTGTCTTGATGATTTAGAGACTAAAGAAAGGATTGCTTTAGATACTGAATTTATTAAGCGTAGTACTTATTTTCCAATTCTAGCTTTGGTTCAAATCAATACTGGTGATTGTATCTATTTAATTGATGCTCCCAAGCTTGATTTGACTGAATTTTGGGTCGTGTTGGAAGACATGCCAATGATGATTTGGCATGCCTGCGGTGAGGACTTAGGTATCTTTTACCTACTGTCTGAAAGCCCTGCTTTAACCAACGTGTTTGATACTCAAATAGCGCTCTCATATCTAACCGGCCAACTACAGATGGGCTATCAGCAAGCTTTGAGTGAAGAGCTAGACGTTCATGTTGAAAAAGGGGAGAGCCAATCGGATTGGCTAGCGCGACCTTTGTCTGATGAGCAAGAAAGTTATGCTATTGATGATGTGCGTTATTTGCTTAATCTATACGATATATTAAAGCAGCAGTTATCAAAGCAAGGGTTATTTGATAAAGTTGTGGAGGATTGCCAGCTTTATAGTAGAGAGCTTTATGATTCGGCCAATATTGAAGATGATGCCACTTATCTGGCAATGGCGGATTACCGTTATACAGGTGAGCAGTTGGCGGTATTACAGGCCGTGTCTAGCTGGCGAGAAGCTTTGGCTCGAGCAACCAATCAACCCAAAACTTTTATTCTAAAAAAACAAGCTGTTCGGGATTTGGTAACGGAGCTTCCGAAGTCTGTAAAACAAATGACTCAAAAAACCACTATGCCACGTACGATAATTCGCCTGTATGGTCAAGAGTTAATTGATATTATCAATAAAGCTCGAAACACGCCTGAAGCTGAACAGCCTGCACCTGTGCTACCGCCTTTTCGATCTAAAGACAAAACCGTATCTAAAGCGGTTCAACAGGCTGTTAAAGCTTATGAAGCTGAAACAGGGGTGCCTGCCAATGTATTAATGCGAAAAAAATGGCTGTCTCATTTATATGAAATTGTGGCTTATGAGCTGCCTATCGAAGAGATTCCAGAGGGGCTAAAAGGATGGCGTAAACAATGGGTTATGCAAACCCTAGTGCCCTTGATTACCACTTATAAACAAGAGCTAAAAGAGGGTATGCGCATGCAGCATGATGGGGATAACACATAGACTGACTAGTTATGAGAATCTATGCTTTTAAACATACCATGATCTAAGAAATAAGCGGTTTGCTGAGCTACTTTACGGTCAAACAACATGCCCGTATGGGAAACAGGTAGCGTAATGTGGTCGGCAGCTTGCGGTAGTTTGGTTTCAAAAACGAATACTGTACCGTCGTGTTCATTATAAGGTGGAATGAGTTTTGCTTGACGAATATGATAGTTAAGGATAATTTGTCCTAGTCCCTTAGGGGAGTTACCCGCTATTACGCCTAAGCTGATTCCCTTTGTTAAAGTTGCATTTTGACCATCTAATGCCTTTTCAAATGAATTGCCTACCAAAGGTGATATAAGTTTTTTGAGATAGGTGGCTGTAGTGCTTCCATTATGTGGTGTTCCTAAGGTGACACAGCGCGCTATCTTCCATTGTGGATAGCGTGATATAAAATCTCTAATGATTAAGCCCCCTAAGCTATGACCCACTAAGTTTATAGCAGTGCTAGGGTCATGATTGGCAGTAAGCCATTCATTTAAACGGTTACTGTGCTTATCAATGTTGTCGCGTAGACTATAGTAATCGTGCAGATAGGTGCTAAATCCCTGTTTTTGTAAATATTTGGCCAATGGCCACATAATCCAAGCCCTTTGATGTAATCCATGAATTAATATTACCAGAGGTTTGTCTTGCTTTACTGAGCAAGCTTTAGGGTTTAGCTTTAGCTTATGTTTCAATTTGCGTTTCAAATGAGATATGGATGCTAGCAAGGCGTGATTCCTATTTTTAATAGCTTTTAAATCTAATATTAACTTTGGACCATGTTTCTAAAAATACATGCAGTATTATGATACACGCCCACTGTATTAATAGTGAGGCATTAAATTAAAATATTGGACTATATTATTTTTAAAAAGCGGCTACTTGATAACCAGTTATGCACTAAAAAAACCTTTAAGTCTTAGACTTAAAGGTTTTGTTTTAAACATACATATAATAATCAATTACAACTACATATAGTTATCGATGCTCGGGCAACTACACATTAGATTCTTATCACCGTATACATCATCAATACGACCCACACTTGGCCAGAATTTATGTTGACGAATATAGTCTAATGGGAAAGCAGCGATATCACGGCTATATGGATAGCTCCATTGTTCATTGGTAATTACAAATGCTGTGTGTGGTGCATTCACCAATGGGTTATTGTCAGCGGTCCAGCCATCTTTACCTTCTTTGACTTTTATAGCTTCTTGCTTAATAGATTTGAGCGCCGAGATAAAGCGGTCAAGTTCATGTTTTGCCTCAGACTCGGTCGGTTCAATCATCAGCGTACCGGCCACTGGAAAACTCATGGTTGGAGCATGGAAGCCATAATCCATTAAGCGTTTGGCTATATCTGCCTCAGTGATGCCTGTTTCTTCTTTCAGAGGGCGAATATCAATGATACATTCATGAGCCACACGGCCGTTTTTACCAGTATAGAGCACTGGATAATCATCTTGAAGTTGGCTGGCCACATAGTTGGCGTTTAATAAAGCAGTTTTAGTAGCATTAAGCAGGCCATCACGCCCCATCATGGTAATGTACATCCATGAAATAGGTAAGATGCTTGCCGACCCATATGGCGCTGCTGATACCGCAGTTGTATCTTTAGGTGCATTAAATACAGGCGTAACGCTATGATTGGATTTGAATGGCGCTAAGTGTGCCTTCATGCCGATAGGTCCCATACCAGGGCCACCACCACCATGTGGAATACAGAAAGTTTTGTGTAGGTTCATGTGTAGTACATCAGCGCCCACATCCGCAGGCTGCATAATACCCACTTGAGCATTCATATTGGCACCATCCATATACACTTGACCGCCATGACTGTGAATTAAATCACAAATATCACGTATGCCTGGCTCAAATACACCATGAGTAGACGGATAAGTGATCATCAAAGCACCTAAATTATCGCTATATTGTTCACATTTCGCTTTTAGGTCATCTATGTCAACGTTACCGTTCTCATCAGTATCAACTACCACAACCTTCATACCCATCATTTGAGCGGTAGCAGGGTTGGTACCATGTGCTGATTTGGGAATTAAACACACATCACGATCATTTTGACCCAAAGACTCATGATAACGACGAATGGCCAACAGTCCAGCATACTCTCCAGAAGCACCAGAGTTAGGTTGCATGGATATATCATCAAAACCAGTGATGGCTTTTAATTGATCTTGTAAGCTTTCTATCATCGACAAGTAGCCAGTCACTTGATCATCTGGAGCAAAAGGATGCACGTTTGCAAACTCATTCCAAGTGATAGGTAGCATTTCGCTGGTGGCATTGAGCTTCATGGTACAGCTGCCCAGTGAAATCATACTACGGTTCATTGCTAAGTCTTTATCTTCAAGCTTCTTCAAATAACGTAGCATTTCGTGTTCTGTGTGATGAGAGTTAAACACAGTATGGGTTAAAATCGCATCAGTACGTAACAAATTCTCATCTAACGAAATAGTGGCTTCATTTGGTAAAGACTCTGCCTTATTGATAAATAGCTGTGTTAAGGTTTCAAAATCCGAAGCATTACTGATTTCAGAGAATGACACGGATAACCTACTCTCACCCTCACGCCATAGGTTGTATCCCACATTCGCAGCATTTTCAAAAATTTGAGTAGCCAATTTTACTGAGCCACAGTCAATTAGTACGGTATCAAAGATTTGGTCATGTACTATTTTTAGCTCATCGCCAGCCGACTTGATTACATTGCTAAAGGCAGTAGCCATAGCATGGATACGAGTGGCAATACGTTTTAGACCTTCAGGGCCATGGTATACCGCATACATACCGGCAAGATTAGCTAGCAACACTTGGGAAGTACAGATGTTTGAGTTGGCCTTCTCGCGGCGGATATGCTGCTCACGAGTTTGCAAAGCCATACGTAGCGCAGTGTTGCCTTGAGCGTCTTTAGAGACACCGATGATTCGACCAGGCGCTGAACGTTTGGCTTTATCAGTAAAAGCAAAGTAGGCGGCATGTGGACCACCAAAGCCCATAGGGATACCAAAGCGCTGGGTGCTACCCAATGCCACATCGGCGCCCATGTCTGCTGGTGATTTTAATAACACCAAGCTCATAATATCGCTAACCACTAAAGCATAAGTGTTCTTTTCTTTAACAGCTGAGATAACCTCAGTTAAATCAACGACATCACCTTCACGGCCTACATATTGGAAAATGGCGCCAAAAAAGTCACCTGATTTAGCAGTTTTAAAATCACCTACCACAACTTCCCAACCAAAATACTTGGCTCGAGTGATAATAACGTCTAAGGTTTGCGGGAAGATTCGCTCATCTACAAAGAACTGGTTTGATTTACTCTTACTAACACGTTTCGCCATAGCCATGCCTTCAGCAGCAGCCGTGGCTTCGTCAAGTAAGGATGCACCAGCTAACTCTAAGCCTGTAAGATCAATACAAACTTGCTGGAAATTCAACAATGCTTCAAGACGACCTTGAGAGATTTCAGCTTGGTAAGGGGTATAAGCTGTATACCAGCCTGGGTTTTCAAGTACATTACGCTGAATAACCGCTGGCATACGAACCGGAGAATAACCTTGACCAATATAGCTTTTGTTAACTGTGATATCGTCTGCCATAGTACGAAGTTTAGCCAGTGCATTGTGCTCGCTCATGGCCTTAGGTAAGTCTAATTCACGGTTCATACGCACAGCTTCTGGCACCGTATCCGCGATGAAGCTATCCATATCGTCATAACCTACTGCTTTTAGCATTTCGGCTTGATCATTAGCACCTGAGCCTAAATGTCTAGCGACAAAACGGGCTTCATCAAACAGCCCATCAAAAGATAAGCCATTACTGGTATTGGTTAAATTTGCTGAAGTCATGGTTGTCCTTTGTATCAAATTGAAGGTCAAAATCGAGCTTAATTAAATCATCAATCCACTAAAGCCAAGAATGATGAGGTGGTAAAATAGGTAACAAAAAAAATTATAAAAAGCTTATAAAAAAATAGATAAAAAAAATTAAAAAAATTAAAAAAATAGGTATTAATAAAGCTTAAAAATCTTAAAAAATAATCGGTTACATTAGACTTCTTTTACGAATTGATCGTAATCAAAACGAAACTGGCTGTGGTAAATACCATTATCAGCTCTCTCTCCAGCACCAATCATCATAACAACATGCTGATGATCGCCAAGTTTTAGTAGTTTTTTTAGGGCTGGCTCATCAAAGCCTCCCATTGCACAGCTATCGAAACCGTGAGCCCTTAAAGCTAACATTAAGTTTTCAGCGGCAAGAGCCGTGTTGTACAACGCCCAGTTTTTGATGTCTTCATAGGTATAGTAAGGTGATTAAACAGGCCCTTTAAATTGGCGAACTGCTTGAGTCATGCCCCATTTGGCAATCGAAATAATACCAGCCGGTCCACGTAAAAAATCTAATGGGACTATTTTTTCATAGTAATCACGAACTTTTTTTGGCGCAGTACCATCTGGAAAATCACGAATATTTTGTTTGGCATTTTCTCGCCACGTATCTGTTCTGGCCGCGACAGCAATTAGCCTATTGGCGGTTTTGGCACCATTTTGATTCATACAAATTTTATTGGCCTTTTCACGCTTTTTAGGGGAGTTAATAACATAAAATTCCCAAGGCTGTAAGTTGCTTGAATTAGGAGCAAGCATAGCCAGTCTTAAGCAATCACGTAGTACATCATCTGAAATAGGTGTGTCTGTAAATCTTCTTACCGATCGACGCGATTCTACCACCTCAGTAAAGGCAGCTAAATTTTTTGCAGACCTAATGTCTTGTATATCAGTATCAGTATCAGTATTACAAGTATCAGTATTACTAGTATCAGTATAATTAGTACTATTGTCTTTTTTAGCGTTTTGAGTCTTGGTAGAGTATCCTTGCTCTTGATTTGACATAACAATTTTATCCCTAAATAGTTAATGTGTGATGCTAAAGAATATGATTACGTTGCCTCACGGATGAAACAACGCTATTAATAAGGACAACCTTTTAAACAACCCTTTATAGGTCAGCTTGATATTCGTCAGCAGTTAAAAGTGACTCATAGTCATCAGCATTATCAGGCTTAATACGGTACATCCAGCCTTCACCGTATGGATCGCTGTTGATAACTTCAGGGTCGTCTTCTAAAGCTTCATTAATGGCCACAACTTCACCAGTAATAGGGGCGTATACGTCTGAAGCCGCTTTTACAGATTCTACAACGGCCACTTCATCATCTACTGCCACAGTGTCACCAACATCTGGAAGCTCAACATAGACGATATCGCCAAGGGCTTCTTGTGCGTGGTCAGTGATACCAACCGTGATAGTACCGTCATCTTCCATACGTAACCACTCATGGCTAGCAACATACTTAAGTTCTGATGGAACATTACTCATAAATTTCTCCAAATAAGGTAGAAGGGGTGGATTAACACAAAATTTAACTCAAACCATTGGGCTAAATAGGATTATTTCAAATCTGGTGGAATCAATTATATGGCATAACCGTTATCACTATAGCAAAGTCTAAGCTTGTTTATTAGTAGCAAATAGCCCAGGTTTTAGCTTTAATGAATAACCTTAATGTGCCTGTTAAATAATTATTAAGTAAGCACAGATAAAAACTTTTTAGCCTTAAATTCAGCTCATTAAATATAATCTATAAAAAATACAAACTGTCAAAAATACACTCGATCAAAAATACCACTAATCGAATTGTTTTTCGCCATTGCGAACGAAAGGCAGCTTCAATACGCGTACATCGACAAACTTACCTTTACCGCGTAAATCAACTTGAACATTGTCATCATCAGTAACGCCTGCAGGAATACGAGCAATAGCAATAGACTGTTTTAAGCTTGGAGAGAAAGTACCACTGGTGATAATACCTGTGGTTTCTTTATCAGTACCTTGGTTAATAGTAACGGTCATCCCTTCACGCAGTACACCACGGGTCTCTAACAATAACCCCACCTGTTTCATGGCCGTACCGTTTTCTGTGGCCAGTTTGTGTTTTGCAACTAAAGCTTCGCGACCTACAAAGTTGCGATCATCTTTCAACGCTAAAGTCCAGCCCATGTTACATTCATAAGGGCTGGTATTATCATCCATGTCATGACCATATAGGTTCATGCCAGCTTCCATACGTAACGTATCACGCGCTCCTAACCCAGCAGGCTTAATACCATTATCTAGCAATAATCTAAAAAATTCAGCAGCATTGTCACTTGGCAAAATTATTTCAACACCATCCTCACCTGTATAACCGGTACGAGCCACAAACCAGTCTTTAGCTTCGATATTCATTAAGTCAGCACCAACAAAAGGCTTTAGACTATCTAAAGTGTCTGCCCATTTAGCTTTAGCTTGCTTCAACTTAGCAATTGCATTGGGCCCTTGTACAGCTAGCATAGCAAGTTCTGGACGCTCAGTTAGGGTTACCTCAAAGCCTTCGGCTACTTTATTAAAGTTAGCTAAATCCTTATCACGAGTGGCAGCGTTAGAGACAATACGATATTGGGTTTCTTCCTTGTTCATTAGATAAACGATAAGGTCGTCAATAACCCCGCCTTCTTCGTTCAACATTGCTGAATATAATGCTTTACCCACAGTATTAAGTTTGGCAACGTCATTTGCCAATAGCTTTTGCAACCAAGCTTTAGCCTGCGTGCCCTCAATATCAGTAATTACCATGTGCGATACATCAAACATACCTGCATCAGTACGCACGGCTTCATGCTCATCAATCTGTGAGCCATAATGAATAGGTAATTCCCAGCCTGAGAAATCTACAATTTTACCGTCACTGTCTACGTGCGACTGATAAAAAGGAGTACGTTGTAAAGTGGTCATGACAATTCCTTGTGGTTAGTAACAAAATCTGGGCAAATCAAATAGAAAATTTTTATATATTAATTTTCAAAAATTAGTTGTAGGTAGCTATCTATCTATCTATCTATCTATCTATCTATCTATCTATAAATAGTTCAACTAGGCAGTTATAAACAGTTATGCTCCAACTAATATCATCTTTAGCATAGTACATTCAGCAGTTAAATAGTGACGCATTTATATGTTAAATTGATAACCGATTCTTAACTTAGGTCATTGCATTACAAAATATATTCAAAAAATAAGCATAAAAAAAAGGCAAATAAGCCTACGAGTTACATCTCCTATCAGTTCACAATTTAAACTTATCCTATTAGTGGATAATTGTCTTAAACTGTTTATAAAACTGACAAAAGGTCTCGATTAACTTATTTGCCCCATCTGTCCTGTTACCTGAGATTTTCGATATCGATATAAGCTATAGCAAAAGTGGTAAGAAAATATTCATAAATTGAATCAGAAATTCATTTACCACAAAGTATTGCTATAAGATATCTTTTCCCCTTCGGTGGATACCTTTTATCACTATTTAAGCTTAATTAACGCTAAATCAACCGTTAATTATTAAGGCTTAATTGAAGCCTTAACTTAAGTGAGTATCTCTCTCCAGATTTGTCATTGATGTCTCACCTTGCTATTCATCAAGGTCTAGACCCTACCATATTAATTTGATATGCGGTGGGTTAATGAGTCATTCAGTCCGGTTACCTGAGCGATTGGCAGGGTGCTTACGCCTTCGGTGGCAGCTGAGTTTATTAACTTTCTAAAATTGATTTAACTTTTTTAAGA
>NZ_JAGLBC010000068.1 GCF_018260395.1 Psychrobacter sp. | reverse complement strand
AATCGTCAGCGTCGACGTGACATCATAGATCGCTTAACAGAAATGTCAGTTAAGATAAAACAACTGCCCAGCTTGCATGATATTGCGGAAGGTAAAGTCACTGTAAGTACTATGCGCCGTGTCGATATATTAGATGTATTAGACCGTCAAACCGTTGAACCCAATAAAGACTTATTGGCTAAAAATATTAATAAAAAGAATGTATTAATCACCGGTTCTGGTGGCTCTATCGGTAGCGAATTATGTCGACAGATTATAAAAAATCAACCGAAGCGCTTAGTACTTTATGAATTATCGGAATACGCATTGTATGCTATCCATCAAGATCTACTTGCATGGATTTCAAATTATCCTGATCATGAAGATACTGAAGTTGTTGCATTACTGGGCAACGTCAATAATCAAGACAAGTTATTAAAAGTATTTAATCACTATGACATACAGACAGTGTATCATGCTGCTGCTTATAAACATGTTCCCATAGTGGAGTTTAACCCTTTCGAAGGGGTAATAAATAATGTTAAAGGTACCTATCATTGCGTAAAAGCTGCTATACAGGCTAATGTTGAAACGTTTGTATTGATATCAACTGATAAAGCAGTACGACCCACTAATATTATGGGGGCCTCTAAACGTTTAGCTGAGTTGGTGTGCCAAGGATTTAGCGAACTTAATCCAATCACTAAAATCAGTATGGTGCGCTTTGGAAACGTACTTGGCTCATCAGGTTCTGTCGTTCCGTTATTCACAAAACAAATTGCTAATGGTGGACCGATTACAGTGACTCATCCTGATGTCACGCGTTACTTTATGACGATCCCTGAAGCGGCAAATTTAGTCATACAGGCTGGGGCAATGTCGCAAGGTGGTGAAGTATTTGTATTAAATATGGGAGATCCTGTCAAGATAGTCGATCTAGCTCGTCGGATGATACACTTAAGTGGCTATGAAGTTAAAGATGAGCGTAACCCATCTGGTGACATCGAAATTGTATTCAGCGGTCTACGCCCAGGTGAAAAGCTTTATGAAGAGCTTATCATAGGGGATGATAATATTGAAACAACACAGCATGCTCTAATTATGCAAGCACGTGAGCATAGTTTTAGATTAGATGAATTGGAAAGTATTTTGTCAGAGCTGGACTATAGAGCTCATCAGAGTGATACAAAGTGGTTAAATGAAGTACTTAAGAAGTATGTACAAGGTTATAGCAGAAGCTAAGTATTTGTACTTATTATATCACCCGTTATCCAACTAATTTAAAAAATCCCTGTAGAAAAAGTAGTTACGAAATTGATTAAGACTTACTGTCAAAGTATAGGAATGATATGTCCCTATTAAGAAAAAATGTAATTTACTTGATATTTGTCCAGGGTTTAAATTATTTAATACCTTTAATTATCTTCCCATACTTAGCTAGAGTTCTAGGAACAGAAAACTATGGCTTGCTTTCATTTGCTAACTCTATAATTCTTTATTTTTGTATGATAATAGATTTTGGATTTACGCTTAGTGGAACCAAAAAAATATCTATTTTAAAAAAACAAGGGCTAGAGGTTGATCAAGTTTTTTGGGATATTATATTTGCAAAGTTAATGTTATTAATCGTAAGCATTAGTCTTATGCTATCATTAGCAATCTTAAATAGTAAAATTAATAATATACTCTATATACTTTTAGCATTTACTCCCCAACTAATAGCTACTGCTATATTTCCTCTATGGTATTTTCAAGGTGTCGAAAATATCAAAGTAATTTTAATCTCTCAGGTTGCAGCTAAATTGAGCGTTCTCCCCACAACCTTTTATTTCGTTAAGGATGAAGGAGATATTGTGATAGCTGCACTAATACAATCTTGTACATTGTTAGTTGCTGCCTTATTATCTTGGACTAGTATTATAAAGGATAAAAGTATTAGCCTACCAAACTTTAGATTATTAAAGAACACTTTAAAAGAATTATCTGACTCAACTTCTTATTTCATTGGTAGTTTGGCTATTAGTATTTATACTATTAGTACTCCTTTATTACTAGGTTTTTTATCTTCAGAGCATGAAATGGGCATTTATAGTGCCGCTAGTAAATTTACTGCAGCTCTTGCTGGGCTATTCATTGTCGCAGGCGGCGCTATTTTTCCTAGAGTTAATGCGCTACTAGTAATAGAAGAGTCTAAAGCCTTTTCTTTATTAAAAACAATATTTTTATCGCAAACCGCTATATTACTAATAATTGCCTTTTTTTATGTAATATTTAATACAGAAATCATTGATATTTTTCTAGGCATTTCGTATATAGATGCGGTACCTTTAAGTACTCCATTGACAATAGCATTAATATTCTCGGTAATATCAGTAATCCTCTGTAATTATGTACTTGTGCCTATGGGTCATAAAAAACTATATTACATCATCCCTATATCCGTCTCTATATTACATCTTATTTATACTCCTATTCTTATCAAATACCTAGGTGCGTTAGGTGCGGCCTACGGTCTTGCAGTAAGTGAGATCATAAGCTTTATAATACTATTGATATGTTGTATTAAATATAAGTATATTACCAAAATATTTAAGCATGCTTAAAGGTAGATAAAACTACAAACACGGCTTTTAGGGAAATTTTGTTATGAATAAAGTTGCATATTGTATTATGGCCCACAATGACAGAGAACATCTATCGAATTTAATAGACTCTCTAGGGAATAACTGTGAGATATTTATTCATATTGATGGTTATGTAGATGATTCAAACTTTTTAAGTCTATGTGATAAAGGGAACGTACACTTCCTCTCTCCTAGAATTAAAGTTTCATGGGCTGGCTACTCTATGGTTAAGGTAATGATGAATTTGCTAAAAATCGCGATTGAGTACGATTACGAATTTTCGCATTATATCTTTTTATCAGGAAGTTGTTATCCTATAAAACCCATTAGAGTTATCGATAACTTTTTTCAAAGCAATAAAGATAGAAGCTTTATTAAATACGTCAAATTAACTGATCATCGTCTGTTATATCGTCAGATTAAATATAAGTTTATAATGGATAATCCCTTCCCTATTAGAAACAAAGTCACTCATAATCTTCATCGCATTATAAGAAGAATCTCTTTTCATATGTATATTCCTAATAAATTGAGAGGGAATATAACTGCATATGGAGGTAGCAACTGGACTGCACTCAATGCATTATGTGCTGAATATGTAGTAGATTTCCATGAAAAGAACAAATGGTTTCAAGATATGTTTAAATACACTTATGCTGCTGATGAGCACTATATCCATACTATTCTTGGTAACTCTCCTTTAAGGTCACAATGTACAGGTTTGCAAAATTTTAAGTATTTTGGATTAGATTATTTAGCAAACCTACATTTAATTGATAACTCATTAACTAAGTGGTATACAATTGCGGATTGGAAAGAAATTCAGCAGTCTGAAATGTTCTTCGTTAGAAAAATAAGAAGTCTTGACGGGTCGGCATTAGTAGATAAAATCAATCATGAAATTCTTTAACTGGTAGTCTTAATGAACGGTAATTTTATAATATTTCTGATACTGATTTTCCTGTCATTATTGGAGTCGACTAACTTAAATGCAAGTGTTAAGAAATTAATGTGGTTAGCTTCGTCAGCTTTAGTTATTTTCGTGTTAGGTTTAGGTTATAAGGTTGGTCTGGACTGGGTTAGCTATCAAGATAATTATTATTATAATAATGATTCTGAAGGATTTGAGCCTTTATACAATTTATTGTCTAGATTATTCGCTTCTCTTAATATCAATTTTTGGTTCTTTGCTATTTTTATTAAATCCGTTAATGTAATCCTTTTATTATCTATATTTAAAAGATATACAAAACTGCCAATACTGACAGTTACTATATTCCTCGCCTTAACTTACCCATATATTAATGATGTATTAAGACAGATTGTTGCTTCTATTATATTACTTTCTAGTTTTTTATTGTTTAAGAAAATGCCTAGTATCTTATCTATTATTTTATCTACAGGCTTTCATACCTCTAGCTTAATGCTACTACTCGGCAAATTTAACGTTTTTAAATTAAGTTCAAAAAAGTTTACTATTTTAATTATATTAAGCAGCATAGGTTTTGGCTCTCTTTTAATGGGGCTGCTTTCATCAGGGTTGTTCACAACCTTAAATATTATGGCTATTAGCAAGCTGCAGATGTACTCTGAGGATTCAAATATAGCTAATATATACTCATCTATAGTACGTCTTAGTATATATGCTTTGGCTTTATATTTTCAAACTAGAGTCTCTAATGTCAAATCGGGGATTAATGACTGGATATACCGTGCGACACTACTCATGCTTATTATTGAACTTCTAACAATGAGTATACCTATTATTTCCCAAAGGGTAAGGCTTTATCTTTTACCTTTTGTATGTATTGCGCTTACTAACGGTATAGCGACATTACCCAAAGGCACAAAATTAATTCTCATCGGGTATGTTTTAAGCTACTGTATCTTATTTTTATATTTATTTACTCATGGGGTATTTGGAGCTTTCTATCAAATTGATATGAATATTTTAATTCAGTTACTTAGAGGTTTTCCTCCTAATAATTGGGAATCAGCGGCTTATAGTTTTTGGAAATATAGATAAAATTTTTAAAAAAAACTGCATTGTAAATCCTAAAATAAATAATAAATCTATTTTATCAATAGCAGAAGTATATCTGCTACGGAGTACATTATTATGACCCAACCTAAAGTTTTGATTTTTAGCGAATATTATCTACCGGGTTACAAAGGTGGAGGTCCAATTAAAACCATTAAAAACTTAGTCGAAAACCTTGACGAATTTTTTGTTCGCATAATTACTAATGACAGAGATTTAGGAAGTGAACAGCCCTTTAAAAGCATAATTCCAGGCAAGTGGAATAATTTGAGTAACTCTCAAATTTTTTACGCTCAACCCGGTTTAAAAGGTTTTATACAAATAATCAAAATAGTATTGGATAGAAACAAATATAATATTATTTATGTAAATAGTTTTTTTTCTATAAAATTTTCATTGCTCCCAACTGTATTAGGTAAGCTCTTGAATCGACAAGTTATTCTAGGACCTAGGGGCGAGTTTTCAGAAGGTGCTCTAAAACTAAAAAATACTAAAAAAAATATTTTTATAAAAGCCTATAAATTATTAGGATTACCTCGTGGCATTGTGTTTCAAGCATCGAGTACATACGAAGCTCAAGATATTAGAAATGCTCTAGGACTTAAAGCAGCTATAGTAATAGCTGAAGATGTTGGGTCTCAGGATTTTGCAAAAAACATCTCTATTCGTAATGATCAAATAACTAAAGCTGTCTTTATCTCTCGTATTTCCCCTAAGAAGAATTTAAGTTTTGCTTTGGAATCCCTTAAAAGAGTTAAGAGTGAATTGATATATGATATATATGGACCTATCGAAGATCTAAGTTATTGGCAAGAATGTCAAATGATTATTAGAGAACTACCTTCCAATATTACTGTACAATATATGGGAGAATTGACACCAAATAAAGTGGTCAAAGCTTTGTCATCATATGATTTCTTTTTTATGCCGACTAAAGGTGAGAACTATGGTCATGTTATTGCAGAAGCCTTGTGTGCTGGGTTGCCTTTAGTGATTGCAGATACAACTCCTTGGCGAAATTTAGAAAGCTTAGGGATTGGTTGGGATTTACCTTTAGATAACATAGATGCGTTCAGCGAGGTTATAGATAATCTTATAGAAATGTCTGATGATCATCATTACAAATTGAGACAGACTGTGTTAGCTTGGGCAAAACAGAAGTTTGCTCAACGTGATGCTATAGAAGCCAATATTGCTATGTTTCGATATGCTTATAATAAGAAGAAAGGAATAAATAATGTTATTTAAAGATAAAACACTTCTCATAACCGGTGGTACAGGCTCTTTCGGTAATGCGGTTCTAAAAAGATTTTTAGATACTGATATTGGCGAAATACGTATATTTAGTCGTGACGAAAAAAAACAAGATGATATGCGCAAAGCTTATGCTAATCCTAAGCTTAAATTTTATATAGGTGACGTCAGAGACTATCAGAGCATTTTAAGCGCCTCACGTGGCGTTGATTTTATTTATCACGCTGCTGCTCTCAAGCAAGTCCCTTCCTGCGAGTTTCATCCGATGCAGGCGGTTAAAACCAACATTATGGGTACAGAAAATGTTCTAGAAGCGGCTATACAAAATAAAGTAAAGCGTGTGGTGTGCTTGAGTACTGATAAAGCCGTCTACCCTATCAATGCTATGGGCATCTCCAAAGCTATGATGGAAAAGGTCATGGTTGCTAAGTCGCGAAACCTTGAAGGCTTAAATACTGTTATATGTGGTACTCGTTATGGTAATGTAATGGCCTCTCGCGGATCAGTTATTCCTTTATTTGTCGATCAAATTCTTAAAGGTAAGCCCCTTACTATTACAGATCCGAACATGACCAGATTCATGATGACGTTAGAGGATGCCGTTGATTTAGTGCTTTATGCGTTTGAACATGGTGAGAATGGAGATATATTTGTTCAAAAAGCCCCTGCTGCAACCATAGAAGTATTAGCAAATGCTTTGAAAGATCTTATGAAGCTTAATGACCATCCGGTGGTTATTATGGGTACTCGTCATGGTGAAAAGGCCTATGAAGCACTTCTGAGTCGTGAAGAGATGGCCGTGGCGATTGATCAAGGCTACTATTATAAAGTCCCCGCTGATCAACGTGATCTTAACTACGAAAAGTATGTAGAAGAAGGTGACCTACATATTACTGAAGTTGATGACTACAATTCTCATAATACTGAGCGCTTAAATGTTGAAGGGATGAAAAATTTATTACTTAAGCTAGAGTTTATTCGTGCTCTAACTGAAGGTCGTTATATTGATCCGGAGGCATAGTCATGAATATCTTGATTACTGGATCTAATGGATTTATTGCAAAAAATCTTATTCAATACTTATCCGAACAGCAAGAGGTAAATATCTTAACCTTTAATCGTCAATCTAGCGATGACGATTTAGCTGATGCAGTTAAGATAGCTGATTGGATTGTACATTTAGCTGGAGTGAATCGTCCTTTAGATGAACAAGAGTTTATAGAAGGGAATGTTAGCTTAACGCAAAAAATTGCTAATCTACTTCAAGAATATAATAAAAGAACCCCAGTTATTTTATCTTCATCTATTCAGGCTGAGCGTGATAATCCTTATGGTCAAAGTAAGTTAGGAGGAGAGCAAGTTTTATTAGATTTACAGCAAAGTCATGGTAATCCCGTTTATATATGCCGCTTAGTAAATGTATTTGGGAAGTGGTCTCGTCCTAACTACAATTCTGCTGTAGCAACTTTTTGCTACAATATTGCAAATGATCTGCCAATTCAAATAAATGATCCTAATGCCATTATCCGTCTAGTCTATATTGATGATGTGGTAGAGACTTTTTGGAATATGATACAAGGTAGCTATATCCAAGATCAATACTTCCTAATCGAGCCTGAATATCAAATAAATGTAGGTGAATTAGCAGAGACTCTTAAAGCTTTTAAAAATTCACGCAATACTTTAACTACTTTGCCAGTAGGCACCGGCCTGACTCGAGCATTATATTCTACTTATTTAAGCTTTTTACACCCTGAACAGTTCGATTATACCGTTCCAAAACATGGTGATGAACGTGGTGTCTTTGTGGAGATGCTTAAAACGCCAAATGCCGGTCAGTTTTCTTACTTTACTGCCCATCCTGGTATTACTCGTGGTGGGCATTACCATCACACTAAGACAGAAAAATTCCTTGTTATTAAAGGCAAAGCTTTGTTCAAGTTCAAACACATCATTACTAATGAATACCATGAGTTGGAAACTTCAGGTGAAGAAGGTAGAATCGTCGAGACTGTTCCAGGTTGGACTCACGACATTACTAATATTGGTGACGAAGAGTTGGTTGTAATGCTATGGGCCAATGAGATTTTTGATCGTGTAAAACCTGATACCTACGCAATGCCAATAACAGACTAAGAGTGATATTATGAATAAGTTAAAGCTAATGACTGTAGTAGGAACTCGCCCTGAAATTATCAGATTATCTAGAGTCATGCAAACCTGCGACAAGTACTTTGACCATATTTTAGTTCATACGGGACAGAATTATGATTATGAACTTAATGAAATCTTCTTTAATGACTTAGGAATACGTAAACCCGATCATTTTTTAAATGCTGCTGGTGCTACAGGGGCTGAGACAATCGGTAATGTTATTATTGGTGTTGATAAAGTATTAGATGCAGTGCAACCGGAAGCATTGCTTGTACTTGGTGATACCAATAGTTGTATGGCTGTTATACCAGCGAAACGCCGTAAAATACCTACGTTTCACATGGAAGCTGGAAACCGATGCTTTGATATGAGAGTTCCAGAAGAAATTAACCGCCGTATTGTTGATCATACGGCAGATATTAATCTAACGTATAGCACTATAGCACGAGACTATTTACTGGCAGAAGGTTTACCTGCTGATTTGGTTATTAAGACAGGTAGTCCTATGTTTGAGGTGCTCAATCACTATAAAGATAAAATAGAAGCCTCAAGTATTTTAGAGAATTTAGGTCTTAAAGAAAACGAATATTTTATTGTTAGTACCCATAGAGAAGAGAATATTAACTCTGATCAAAATTTCTTAGACCTTGTTGATATGCTAAATAAAGTAGCTGAAAAATATCAATATCCTGTTATTGTTTCAACCCATCCTCGTACTCGAAATCGTATAGAGGAGTTAAGTATTAAGTTTAATCCTTTAGTTCAACTGTTAAAGCCTTTAGGATTTAGTGACTATAACAAATTGCAACTATCTGCTAAAGCCACTTTGTCAGATAGTGGTACTATTAATGAAGAGTCTTCTATTTTAAACTTTCCTGCACTTAATCTAAGACAAGCTCATGAGCGACCAGAAGGTATGGAAGAAGCTGCCGTCATGATGGTTGGTTTAAAAGCTGAAAGAATCTTACAAGGCTTAGAAATTTTAGAATCTCAATCAAGAGGTACTGATCGTACTTTGAGATTAGTTGAAGATTATAGTATGCCTAATGTGAGTGAAAAAGTAGCTAGGATTGTTTTAAGCTATACTGATTATGTAAATCGTGTTGTTTGGAAAAAATATTAGGAATTACTGTGAAAAGAAAACTATTTTTAATTACAGAGTTCTACGATAGTGCTCAAAATACTACGGGGTATTTGTTAGGAAAGTTATATAAATGTTTTGATAATCAAGAAGACTTAGACGTTACCTTAATTACCAAGAAAGACCCTGATATTGCGAATCAGCCTGATGCTATATATGTTAAGGGATTAAAGATCAATAAGAAAAGACTTATAAATAGGGCATATTATGAGCTTCTTATTGGCCTTAAATTCTTTGTAAATTCTGCAAATAAGGTTAAAAGCAAAGATATAGTATTTACAGGGACTACACCTATCCTGTTACTAATTCCTATTTCAGTCCTTAAAAAATTAATTGGATTCAGATGGATTCTTTTAGTTCATGATGTCTTTCCAGAGAATCTAGTACCTGCTAAAGTACTTACAATGGATAACTTAGTCTACAAGCTATTAAAAAAAGTTTTTGATGGTATTTACGCTAGTGCCGATAGTATTATCGTTATTGGAGTAGATATGAAGCAGTTGATTCATAAAAAAACTAAAAGTAAAAATATATTTGTTGTTCCTAACTGGATTGATGAAGCTGATATTTCTGTAGAGTCTAAGTCTGACAATGCTATTTTAAGAGAACTAAATTGGAATAATGGCAAAGTAACTTTTCAGTTCTTTGGTAATATCGGTAGGGTCCAAGGCATCTCTAATCTTATCAAAGCAATTGAACTCATGAGCAATTCAGATAGAGCGCAGTTTCTATTCATTGGTGATGGCGCATATTCAGATGAGCTAAAACAACTTATAGCTGGCTATGAAAATATTATTTATTATGGTGCTGTTCCTCAAATAGATAAATCTATAGGATTAAATGCTTGTGATATTTCTATAGTAACCTTAGCGGAAGGTATGCTAGGTTTAGGAGTTCCAAGTAAGGCTTATTATTCTATGGCTGCTAATAAACCTATTTTTGCAATTATGGATAAAAGATCAGAAACCTATCAAATGGTACAGCAAAATAATATTGGGTGGGTAGTAGAGCCATATAATATTGAAGAAGTAGCTAAAAAACTTGATGAGGCCGTAGAAACAATACACACTAAAGTACTTAATTCTCCTAGAAAAACTCTAATAAATAAATACTCAGAAAAGATTGCAATGGGTAAAATACTAGATGTAATTAAGTTACTTTGAAATATTCTTTCAAATATTTATTATAACTTAAGGGTCAGCAATGAAAATTTTAGTTACCGGAGCTAATGGTTTTATCGGCCAAGCTTTAGTCAAAAGTCTTTTAAATACACCGCATATTGTTATTGCTTGTGTTCGTCAGTCAGTTAAACCTACCTTAGACTGTGAATACCGTTTTATTGAAAAATTAGACTCTACTACTGAGTGGAAGCAAGTATTACAAGATATTGATGTGATAGTGCACTGTGCAGGTAAATCAAGCATTACAAAAGATGAGTTAAATAATCTTAGTTCATCATTACATGAAGTCAATACTGCAGCAACCATCAACTTAGTAGAGCAAGCAGTACAAGCTGGCATTCAAAGATTTATTTTTTTAAGTTCTATAAAAGTTAATGGCGAATACAGCTTACCAAATCAACCCTTTATACCAGATGTTTCACAGCCTCCTACTGATCCCTATGGACTAAGTAAATATAATGCTGAGATAGGACTGAAAGAAATTGCTAGTAACTCTGCTATAGAGTATGTGATTATCCGTCCTACTTTAGTATACGGAGAGAATGTTAAAGGGAATTTCAGCTCTTTAATGAAATGGACCTATAAAGGTTTACCTTTGCCTTTAGGTGGGATTAGAAAAAACTTACGTAGTTTAGTTTCAGTGGATAACTTAACAGATTTTATTATTAACACTATTGATAACGACTTTGCTAAAAATGAAATATTTTTAGTTTCTGATGATGAGGATATATCGACTGCTATTATGCTTGAAGACATTGCATCCGGTCTAGAGGTAAACAATCGAGCTTTACCTATTCCCCCTGTACTAATTTATGTTGGTGCTAGTATTATTGGCAAAAAACATATAGCTCGAAGACTATGTGGTTCCCTGCAAGTAGACATATCTAAGAGCAAGAAAAAGTTAAATTGGCAACCTAAATGTGGTACTCATGAATCCATCAAAGAGACTGCTAAATCATATAAATTGAATTTAAATAAAAATAAAAATAATCCAATTTGGCAAAGACCTATAGATTTTACCTTAGCAGCATCAGGCTTAGTAGTTACATCTCCCTTACTAATAGGAACTACTATTGTAGGTTATTTTGATACTCGCTCTCCCTTATTCATTCAAGAACGTGTTGGTAAAGATAAAAAACCATTTAAGTTAGTAAAGTTTCGTACCATGAAGGTAGATACCGCCTCAGTAGCGAGTCACTTAGCTGATACGAGCTCAATAACTAAACTTGGTAGCATACTTCGTAAAACAAAACTCGATGAATTACCTCAGCTTATTAATGTGCTGAAAGGTGAGATGAGCTTAGTTGGACCAAGACCAAATTTGTTTAATCAACTTGAACTTATAGAAGCCAGAAATGACAAAGGTGTCTACAATGTTTTACCTGGTATTACTGGATTAGCTCAATTAAGTGGTATAGATATGTCTACACCAGAATTGCTTGCTGAGATAGATAAAGAGATGATTGACAACTTAACCTTAAAAAAATATTTAAACTATATTTTTCGGACCGCACTTGGTAAAGGAAGTGGCGATGCTGTTAAAACATCTACGACCATTTGTGAAAAATAAGAATTTTAATTTTTCAATCCTATTTTTATTTAAACTTTAGCAATTCTGCTAATTTCTAACTTATAAGCTCGGACCTACATCAAGTTAATTTTTATAACCCTTTTAATATTAGAGCAATACCAATATGCGATACTCAAATCGTTCATTTCAAACTACTAGGCTAATTAGCTTATTAATCACTGTTGGTTTATTAAGTTCCCTATCCAGTGCGCAAAACCTACAAATGAATGACATGCGTTTGAAGTCTGAACTTGACTGGTTACAAGCTCAAGGCGTAATCCAGATAAGCACCAGCACTTGGCCCTTAACCA
>NZ_JAGLBC010000067.1 GCF_018260395.1 Psychrobacter sp. | reverse complement strand
ATAATAAAAAAAACTAAGCCATTGCTGACTTAGCTTTCTATCAAGCACATATAGTAACGACTTACATTAAAAGCGTTTTTTAAACTCTGGAGGTAGGCTTTGCTGTACGTCTTTTAACTGTTTTTCCATATCTTCTTGACTAGGCATACTGCTTGGATCGAAGCCAAACGGTAACGAACCGCCTGCACCCTTGGCAGGTTTAGAGCCTGTATTACCGCCGCCAAATAAGGGACCACCTGCCCCACTAGAATCACCACCGCCCATGCCTGTTAAGCCTTGTACTGCTTTCATCATCTTGCTAAGACCTTCAGGTTTTGACAGCATTTTCATCATTTTTGCCATCTGTTTGTGTTGCTTGAGCAAACGGTTAATATCTTGAATTTGCTTGCCTGAACCTGTAGCAATACGGCGCTTACGGCTTGGGTTAATCTTATCGGGATTTTTGCGCTCATAAGGCGTCATAGAGTTAATTAGCGCTTCCATCTCTTTAACTTTCTCTTCAGGCTTAGCTTCCTCAAGCGCCTCTTTGACACCTGCGCCGCTCATACCTGGCATTTTATCTAGGAAACTTGTCATGCCGCCCATATTTTTCATTTGCTGGAACTGGGTCAGTAGATCCTCAAGGTCGAAGTCGCCACCTTTTTGAATTTTCTTCGCCATCTTTTCCGCTTTATCTCGGTCAATCTTTTGCTCGACCTCTTCTACCAAGCTTAGAACATCACCCATACCTAAGATACGTTGAGCAACACGCTCTGGGTGGAAGGCTTCTAGCGCGTCAAGCTTCTCACCACGGCCTAAGAATTTGATAGGTTTACCGGTGATAGCGCGAACCGATAGTGCCGCACCACCACGCGCATCGCCATCGGTTTTAGTCAAGATAACGCCGGTTAGCGGTAGCGCATCATTAAAGGCCTTGGCAGTGTTTGCCGCATCTTGACCGGTCATTGAATCAACAACGAATAAAGTCTCTGAAGGATTAACCGCAGCGGTCAACGCCTTAATCTCATCCATCATCGCTTCGTCAATATGTAGTCGACCTGCGGTATCAATAATTAAAATATCTTGATACTGTAGCTTTGCTTCTTCTATTGCCCGCTTGGCAATATCAATGGGTTTTTCATCAATAGTAGAGTTCACAAACTTAGCTTTTATCTGACCTGCTACTTGTTCAAGCTGCTTGATAGCGGCAGGACGATAAACGTCAGCAGAAACCAACATGACTTTTTTCTTATGTCGCTCTTGTAGAAACTTAGCCAATTTACCTGCAGTTGTGGTTTTACCAGCGCCTTGCAGACCTGCCAGTAAATACACCACAGGCGGTTTACCTGTCATCTCTAACTGTTGATTGGCACTGCCCATCATTTCAGTTAGTTCGTCATAGACAATCTTTACAAAGGCTTGACCGGGTGCCAATTCTTTTAACACTTCTTGACCTAAAGCTTGTTCTTTAACTCGCTTAACGAAGTCACGAGTGATTGGCAAAGCCACATCAGCTTCTAATAGCGCCATGCGAACTTCACGCAACGTATCTTTAATATTATCTTCAGTGAGCTGACCTGTGCCTGAAATTTTACGCAGGCTGCCAGAGAGTCGTTCGGTTAAGGTATCAAACATATGGTTTTCTCGATATAACGTCTGTTAAATTACAGAATATTTAAAATAAATAGGGTATTCATTCTTTAATAAAAGGGGATCTACAATGAGGTAGATAAAGTTGTTCAAAGCTGTTTTTCAGTACTGTTTTTCAATGCTAATGTTCAATGCTTTCGTTCAATGCTAATGTAAAGCACAAATCATTGAGTGTTTAACAATTTTAGCAAAATTCATGCATAAACTCTTTTAATGTTTTTATTAAGCTATTAATTTTAACAAATGTACCGGCTTAACTGTATAGCCATCGCAAATAAGAGTCATTCTATGCTAAATTAGGGTATGATTGAGAAGTAATAAATCTTATTAAATTTTCGTCTCACTCAAAAAGACAACTATTACTTACTTATAATCATTTTACTTTGTTTATAATCACCTTGACACACAGAATACCACATCTAGTATATCAAACATTGACAGACCTAATTGTTAACTCGATTTCTTGGGGACCAAAACACCGTGTTGCTTGCATACGTCATTGCACTTATTATTTATACCCTTGTGAGCTGTCATTTGGTTTGGGCTTTAATACGTCTTAAACCCATTGCCAAAGGCTTTACTTTGGGCATGTTATTAATCGCTTTAGTTGCGCATGCAATGACCGTATACCCTAATATATATACTTTACATGGTCTAAATTTTAATGTCTTTAATACAGCCAGTCTAACTAGCTTCTATTTTGTGCTGTTCTATGTGATATTTTGTTTTTATCGTCCTATTTTAAGCTTGGGTGTTTTTGCTGCGCCCACAGCGATTCTTGGTCTAAGCTTGGGATACTTTGGTGTTGCGCCCTATGCTCCATTGTCAGATATTAGTAAAGGCTTAGAAGCTCATATAATTTTGTCAATTGCTGCCTACTGTGTGTTATTGATGGCTGCAGTACAAGCCATTATTTTACGCATTCAAATTCGTGAGTTAAAGCACAAAGCCAAACAACGTTTTTGGGTTAATAAACTGCCATCTTTACAAAGCATGGAGTCATTATTATTCGACATGATTCTGGTTGGCTTTAGTTTACTTACCATTGCGTTGGCGATAGGTTTCGTTTATGTCAATGACCTACTAGCACAACACATCGCTCATAAAACAGTGCTTAGCGTCCTATCTTGGCTACTGTTTGGTTGGTTGTTATTTGGCCACTGGAAATATGGCTGGCGAGGTCGCCGAGCTGCCAACATGGCCATCACTGCATTTGTATTATTGGCGATCGGCTTTATAGGCAGTAAATTTGTGCTTGAAATGCTACTTTAGTGCTGACAACTTATATAGCTAAACATTTACTAGCATAACTCTTTATTGCTCGCTAATTATTTGACGCTGACTAAACCCTATTAATTAAGTATTTATTTTACAGCTAACGAATTAGTTGTTAACTGCTGTATAAAGATTTTGCGCCAATAAATAAGAGGCAATAGACACACAAAGCCTAATAGTACACTGAATAAAAAATGAGCGCTGTATCCCACTCGTGCTGCAATGAAGCCACTAATTAAGTGTGACCCACCACTAAACACGGTTAACAGACAAACTTGGGTGGTAAAATCACTGCCCGCCTTGTCATGTCTGGCATAGTGCATAACCATCGTTAACATGGCTACCAAGGCCATAGCAGCAGTCAAATGCTCAATCGCATTGGCCGCATATGCCCACCAAAAAGGAACCGTTTGAGCGCTACCTTCAAAGCCTAGCCAATTGGGATGTTCAAAACCGATAGCTACGACAATATACAATCCAGTTGTCACTACCTGCAAGGCATTAAATATAACTAATGCATTGTGATGCGCTATGCGCTTTAACAGCACAGCCGCTAGAGCAGCCCCTATTAATGAAGCAGCTGAGCCTAACACACTAACCCATAGCCCGATACTGGCAGTAGATATACCCATATCAACCATTAACGGTTTAACCATACCACTTGAGATACCATCGACAATCTTGAAAGTAAGTAGGACTGCTAGCCATGATCGCATATGTTTATTATGCCAAAAATAGCCATACTGCTCTTGTATATAACTGCCAATTAAAGCAAAAGACTTTTTCGGTGGTTGCTGAAATTTTTCAAGGTTATTGATTGGTTGAGATTTAGGTTTAAGTTTAGATGTAGGTTTAGAATTCGATTTAGGTTTTAACTGCGACTCTGTTAGAGGAATTATTTTATTCTCAGGATAGCGCCAAATTGGAAAGGTATTTATTACAATTAATACTGCCATAGCAAAAAAACTGTATCGCCAAGACCACTTTCCTAAAACCAATAGCAATACACCCCCTCCCAAAATAAGCCCCATACGGTAGCCAACCACTTGTGCCGCATTGCCCATGCCTTGATAAGGGTTTTTGACTGCTGGCAGATCAGGGTTATTTCGAATTAGCTGGGTTAATGACCGCGTTGCTAAGCCATCCGCTGCCACATCATGAGTTGCACTTATCAAACTTAATAAAAAAAGCAGTCCATAGATTGCCCAAAGCGTGTCCGCAGAACTTAATTGATGCGGATCAAATAAACCGACCAGTGCTACAATAAGTGCCGATATAAGTTGCAGGGGTAAAATCCAACTGCGAGAGCGCCCCCATTTGGCTATAAAGTATTTGTCTACCATAGGTGCCCACAAGAACTTTAAAGCCCATGGTATTAACAACATTCCTGATAAACCAATCATCTCAAGCGATACATCATACTCACGTAAAATTGCAGGCAGGGCTTGGGTAATAAATCCTGAAGGCAGTCCTTGAGCAAAATATAGCGTCAATAATACAGCTAACAATCTGTAAGGAGGCTGATTTTGATTAGATAATTCATTGTGCAATTCACTGTCCTTGGTTTCAAAGGCGGACTGGTCAGTAGCTGACGGCTTTGAAGGGGATTCATTTGCCATATTAAAGGGTAATCCTGATAATCAATGAATGTATACTAAAGACTTGATAGCTAATTGTTTAAGATAGTCTAAAATGCTGGCTTAAAATCAGTTTTTTAAATCAGTGTTAAAAGCAGTTAAAACGACTTACTGAATCCATAAATTTTAGCTTATAGTTGGCTAACCTATTGAACAATATCTGCTATAATATCCGTTTTTAACATATCCAGATAAACAACCTAATAAAATAGTCTGATAATTTTGATAGCTTAATTTATTAACATAGGTTTATAAAGCCTTAATGGTTTGCAATCTCTTTATAAAGATTTTAGTATTAAAATTATATTCATTACATTTCAACCTAATATAGTCGAAGTTTTGGGTTTATTATTTGACAATATTTCAATTTTTAATTTGAAAAAAACAGTTATATGTGATATAAATACGCCCTTAAAAATTTATCTTGGTCAGCCTTTACTTGTTGTGGCAATTAAAGCGCAACGACCACTATCTTTCTGTTAACATTTTATTCAAGTTGCAGTCCTGTGTGTCCATAGCCGCATTGTGATTCGTTATCTTGAGTAGTTAAGGCATCAACTATTTCGACATAATTATATGTCATCCAGTTGCCTTACAACTTTATTAGGAGTCCGTCATGTCTCGAGTATGTCAAGTGACAGGAAAGCGCCCTCAGGTGGGTAACAATGTTTCGCATGCGCTTAACAGAACCCGTCGTCGCTTTTTGCCAAATCTTCATAACCATCGTTTTTGGGTAGAATCTGAAAATCGTTTTGTTCGTCTTCGTGTTTCTACTAAAGGTATGCGTATCATCGATAAGCACGGTATTGATAAAGTACTTGCTGATTTACGTGCCAAAGGTGAAAAAGTATAGTCTTTTAAACGACTTAATAGATGACTTAATTTCAAAGTCATCATACTTTATAAATTAATAGGAATACATCATGAGAGACAAGATTAAGTTAGTATCTACCGCTGGTACGGGTTATTTTTATACCACTACCAAAAACAAGCGCACCATGCCTGGCAAAATGGAAATCAAAAAATTTGATCCAAAAGTACGCCAGCACGTTATTTTCAAAGAAGCTAAAATCAAATAATTTTTGATTTAATAGCACAAATAAGCGGGTTATCTTAGGATAACCCGCTTTTTTATGTCTTTTTTTATGTATAGCTAGATGTTTTGCTCTAAATCTAATAATTGAACTTATATACTAAGTTTAACTGTAATGCTCAGGCTCTTCATCATAGACGTTTGCATGCCATTGACTTACCTGCTTTTGCATCATGGCTTGAACCGCAGCATGAATCATTTTATGACCAATAAATTGCGCTTCACCGCCTAACATATCTTTAACTTTATCAGAGAAAGCGATGGTAACTAATGGATCTTCATTATCCTTCGAATCACGTAGAACAATTTGACCCTTTTCGTTTTCAACCAATTCTAATATAGTTTCTTGAGCAAAGCCACGACCTCTGCGAGTTGTGCGCTCTCCTGTCTCAGAGTCAATATCAACGTCAGGGTTGTCTTTTTCAAAATTAAATACCATGCCCTATTCACCTTATATAGCATATGTGTCTTTATTAACAATGGACGCTAATGACACAAATTTCAAGGGCTAATTGTAGTAACTACTTAAATTGCATAATAAATATACATGATTTTATTGGCCTTAAATATGCTTATAGGCTTAACAATACAAGGCTAACGCCAATAGCGTAATTTAGCTAGTGAGAATAGAAACGCCACAAACATACCTAAGTAATAGGCATTTTTTAACTCAAATGAGGGATCACGATATTTAAAAGGTGCAGCTATGACCGCAGTAGCCGTTGGAAAAATGATTAACATCAGTAGCCAATTTTCAAAGACTGCCAACCATCCCTGCCAGCCTTGAGCATGACGAAGCCCAGACAATCCCAATAACAAACAGCCAATGATTAAAGTTTTAATCAGCCCTTTGGGTATATTCTCAGGATATGGATAATAAAATGAATTGCGATTAAAGATAGACAAGGGCATTCCTTTAAATAATTATCTAATAGCTTTTTTATAAAGAACTTATTGGGCATTGCTCACAGCTAAACTTCAGGCTCCTTATTTAAACTGGCTATCAAACCATGTATCAATTCAGCTATATCAACTAACTATAAGACCCCATTAGCCACAGCATAGTAACGCATGAAATAAGCCAGCCTAAAGTCAGAGCATTTCGTCTTTGGATATGCATACCCTTAGCTTTATTCATAATTAAAGCCCCAATCCAAAAGAGCAAAGGGACACCAATAACAAAGCCCGGTACTATGACAGCCGCATGTCTTAAAATATCTTCAATAGGCTCTCCATTTATATAACGGAAGATATAGCCTGCTAAACTAAGCACGATTGAAAAAACGGCTAAGCCAATCGTAAACCCTTTAGGGACTAAACTTGGTTTGGACTCTTGAGTAGGATATAAGTCGCTAGGACTTACGCTATCGCTAACAGAATCGTTTGCTTGGGGATGACTGTTTATTGACTTGTTAGTTGTCATAGTATCTCTGGTTGTATATCCATATTAATAAATATTGCATGTCCCAATTGGGGTATATCAGCTTTTTATCACATCTAAGCCTGAGCCGTACCTACAAGGCTTAACTCGTGACGCATGGCATCTATAGCTTGCTTATAATCTGGCTGATTAAAAATTGCTGATCCAGCCACGAACATATCGGCACCAGCTTCAGCTATGGCTCTAATATTGTTCACTTTTACCCCACCGTCGACCTCTAACCGAATATCACGACCACTAGCATCGATAAGCTGACGAACTTGCTTCACCTTATCAAGCGTAGCTTCAATAAATGACTGCCCACCAAAGCCTGGGTTGACACTCATTAACAAAATTTGATCGACCTTATCCATAACATATTCGAGATGATGCAGTGGCGTTGCAGGGTTAAGCACTAGACCACATGCCGCACCGCCATCTTTTATCATCTGCAAAGATCTGTCGACATGATGAGTCGCTTCAGGATGAAAAGTGATAATACTTGCCCCCGCTTCCAAAAACTGCTCAATCATGCTATCAACCGGCGTCACCATTAAATGCACATCGATCGGGGCATCAATACCATAGTCTCGTAATGCCTTACAAATCATGCTACCAAATGTTAAGTTTGGAACGTAATGATTGTCCATGACATCAAAATGAATAACATCGGCGCCCGCTTTAAGCACATTTTCTACCTCTTCACCAAGACGTGCAAAGTCCGCCGAGAGGATAGAGGGCGCTATAAGATAAGTAGAAGGCGTTGACATTGGCAGTGAGCTCATATTTTTCTCTTCTGAAAAGCTTAATATTAATGAATAGTGATATTACAAGTTCTGGTCTAGTATTTTAGGTCTTATTTAACTGGTAATTTGGTCTAAATTAACTTTAAAAATCAACTTTTTATCCATGAGTTAGAGTCGCGTTATAATGATGCTCAATATGATCTTCAATAACCGTTTGAATGAAATAATAACTATGATCATAATTAGCATGATAACGCAATGTCACAGGTTGATTTACTTCCTGACATGCAGCGTGTAAAGCTTCGGGCTGCAAGTAACCCGTGTTATAAAATTCATCCACACCGCCTTGATCTACCAATATAAGCGGATATTGTTTACCGGCTTGTTTAATGGCGCTTACAGCATCAAACTTTGACCACGGTAAGCTATCCTTGCTATCTTCACCAAAGTACTTAGTATATGCCGCTATACCCCATTCAGATTGACTAGATACACATATCGGAGCAATTGCTGACACACTGATAAATTTACTAGGATACTGAAAGCCAAACATGATAGAGCCATGCCCACCCATCGAATGTCCTGCAATCCCAATACTACTTATCGGAAACTTAAGTCGGATAAGATCGTAGAACTCTTCAATAATGTAGGTATGCATATTGAAATTCTCAGACCAAGGCGACTGCGTGGCGTCAACATAATAACTTGCCCCTTGTCCAACAAAATAACGCTCGTCATCTGGAATATCATCACCTTTAGGAGAGGTATCTGGAACAATAAATATCATGCCAAGTTCACTACACTTCTTTTGATAGTGGGCTTTTTGCGTAGCATTATCTGGGCTAGTGGTTAAGCCTGATAAAAATAAAATAGCAGGACAGGTCTGCCGAGCTAACGCCTCATCAGGCAAATAAATGCTAAAACGCATCTCAGATTTAGTGGTTTCAGAATCATGGGTGTAATAGTGTTGTTCACCATTGAAGCAGCGGTTTTTGCTAGTCAAGCTTAACTGAGTCATGTCATCATCCTAATATTTAAAATAGTAATAGTTTATTGGAAATGCGTTGAATGATTTTAGGAAGGAAATACAAATAATTTAAAATTTATTCTTAAACTTGTTATGAAACTTATTCTTAAACTTGTAATGAAACGTATTATTAAACAATGAATCTATAATTATTATAAAAGCAATTTATTACTAAATAGGTAGGTTTTGTGGCTTAATCAACGTAATTTTAACATAGGTTATAAGTTTAAAAAGTAATCCATCGTAACTTGAGTTGTGAGGACTAATCATTATATTTATGGCTATATTGGTGCAAATTTAATTTAGTCTTAGAAAATAATAAAAATACATTACAGATTTATGCTTATATAAATTGAATAAAACTAATAATATAGCCTGAAATTAAATTATGCACTAATGATGTGCAAATTAATTCACTTTAATGCATCAATTTGGGCATAAATATTGCACTAAATTGTAAAGTCAAAATTTAATTATTCAATATTAATTTCATTGGTTAGCTATTAATTAAATTAATATTTTTGATAATTCATGTGCACGCATTAAATTTTAACCTAACAATATTTTTATCCCTTAAGCTACAAGGTGTCCATAATGAGACCAAAGCAATCTATTCCCGTTGTTGATAAAGCACAACGTAGTCATGTTGAACCTTCAAATTCTGCTGTTAATGAAACTCTAGAAGATTATACCTTGCGATATGCGCCCCACAGTTTTCGTAAGTGGACACCCGGTGTGGTAGCAGTGACTGCGCTTGGCGGCATTGCCTATTTGGCTGACTTTTCTATTGGTGCAAGTATTGGTTTGGCTTATGGCACAACAAATGCCATATTTGCCATCATACTTGCTGCAATCGTTATCTTTTTGACAGGTATTCCTGTCTCTTATTATGCCGCGCGTTACAATATTGATTTAGACTTGATCTCACGTGGTGCAGGTTTCGGCTATTACGGGACGGTGATTACTAGCATCATATTTGCCAGTTTTACGTTTATTTTCTTTGCATTGGAAGGCGCCATTATGGCGCAGGGTCTAAAAATGGGTCTAGGAATTCCATTATGGATAGGCTATTTGTTGTCTAGCGTGATGGTCATTCCACTGGTTATATTTGGTATGAAAGCCTTAAGTAAGTTACAGGTATGGACTACCCCACTTTGGTTATTTTTAATGGTTGGACCTGTGGCTTACCTTATTTTTAAAAACCCTAGCATGGTTACAGACTGGGCAGCCTTCTCAGGTACTGGCCACTATCAAGGATTTGATTTTGCTGCTGTAATGCTTGGAGCAGGTGTTTGTTTAGCACTTATTATGCAGATCGGCGAGCAGATCGATTATCTTCGTTTCATGCCTGCCAAAACCGAGGAAAATAAAGTATCTTGGTGGATTGCAGTCATATCAGCTGGTCCAGGCTGGGTTGTATTAGGAGCTATTAAACAAATAACGGGTGCATTTTTAGCTTTTTATTTAATGGCTAATATGTTGCCAGAAAGTGCCATAACAGAACCTGTCCAACAATTTACTTCAGTCTTCCAAAATATCATTCCCGGTAGCTTTGCTATAGGTTTGGCAGTGATCTTAGTTGTGATCTCACAAATTAAAATTAACGTGACCAATGCTTATTCAGGCTCTTTGTCTTGGACAAGCGCCTATGCTCGGGTAACCAAACACTATCCAGGTCGCATCATTTTTGTGATTTTCAACGTATCCATTGCTTTGCTATTAATGGAAATGGATATGTTCTCAGTGCTAGGTAAAATTTTAGGTTTCTACTCAAACTTTGCCATTGCTTGGATTGTGGTGGTAGCCACCGATATCGCAATTAATAAGTATGTATTGGGACTATCTCCAAAGGAGCCAGAATTCCGCCGCGGTATGTTATATGATTTTAACCCAGTTGGTTTAGTATCATTTGGTGCAGCAGCAGGACTTTCTATATTGGCATTTTTTGGTCTACTGGGCGACTTCTTAGCGCCTTATTCTCCGATTATCGCTTTGGTGGTGGGCTTTATTCTTACCCCATTAATGGCGATTATTACCAAGGGTAAATACTACTTAAAACAAAGCCATGACGGTATTGAAGAACCACGCTTTGATAACGAAGGAACCCCTGTGGCTACTTTATATTACTGCGTTGAATGCAAACAACACTATGAACGTCCTGATGTACTACATTCACATAAACACAATGGCATCGTCTGTTCACTTTGCAAAACACTTGAAAAGTCTATTTAGTTCTAGCATCTATACTATTTAGAACAGTTACTATTTAGCATAGATACTATCTAGTATAGATTCTATTCAGCATAGACACTAAGATTTAAGGCATTTACGGCCAATATTATAAACTTTGCTAATTAAGTTCATAATTAAGTTCATAATTAAGTGCGTTAAATACCTATTGGCATAGGCTTGCAATAGGTATTTTTTTTAATAAATAAAACTTCATCAAAAAAATCAGTTTAATATCAGCCAATGAATTGAAAATTTAAACTTTTTTACCCTATAGCTCATATACCCTATAATAAGAACTTTCTTCATTCAGGAATTAACTTGTGACTTGGCAATCTTCATTACAATTAACTTTCGATTATCGACCTAGTTCTCAAAAGACTCGTCTTTGCCATAGTTTGCATAAAGGAGCTCTGATAGTACAACGTCCTTTATATCCTGAACCTGAACCTGAACCTGAAAATCAAGTTAACGATAATAAAGACTCCTTTCAATCAGCCCTTGTTGAAAAGACTTCAAATAACGCCTTTCACTCTACTGCATCAAAACCACAGGCTGGTATTTGTCATATTTATGTCTTGTACCCACCAGCCGGTATTGCAGATGGAGATGAACTGACCATGACGTTTGATTTGCAACCTCACAGCCATGCCGTCATTACCACACCAGGTGCAGGTAAGTGGTATGGTCAACGTAAATCGTTACGACCTACCAGTGACGTAAAAGATTTGCAACATAATAAAATAAATACACCAACTAAAAAACACCCTCAAGCAGAACAAAATATTCATGCTACATTAGCAGATGAGGCTGTACTTGAATGGTTACCGCAAGAAAGTATCTACTTTGATCACTCAGTATCTAACGCTAATAACCGGTTTGATTTGGCTCCCACAGCGAGTTTGCTAACTTGGGATATTGCCGTGTTTGGGCGTCAAGCTTATAACGAAGCTTTTACTCATGGTCAATACAATACGCGACTTCAGATTTGGCGGGATAATAAGGTATTGGTAAGCGAGCATACTCATCAACAAGCTAACTCACGATGGTTCCATTCACCTCTTGGGCTTAATAAACATCATGTTCACGGCACGTTTTGGGCAGTTCCCAGTAATGACGTTATAGATATCAAGGATCAAAAAAACCCTTTAAAATTAGGACAGTATTTAGATAGTATTATTGTAGAGGTTCGAGCTCTAATAGATGACCATAATCTGCCCCTAGTGACAACCCACAACTACCAAGCCATTAATTGTCGCTATATTGGTACTGATGTGCGCGCTTGCTTTGAAGCTTTTTATCAAGTTCGTGAGTTATTGAGAGAAAAATGGTATGACCTTGAGCCGCATCGCCCAAGGATTTGGGACACCTAATACATTTCACCCAGCTTAATTATAGTCTGTTATGCAGATTTAATTGACTGAACCTAAACTGATATATTCAACTATAATAGTTAAAGCAATACTATATTAGTTAAAGCA
>NZ_JAGLBC010000066.1 GCF_018260395.1 Psychrobacter sp. | reverse complement strand
CCGATATTATCAATGCTGGCGCAGGTGATGACAGCATTGTTTATGACAGTGCCGACACCACGATTAATGGCGGTGCTGGCGAGGATACGTTGCTAATTTCAACGGCAGGTACCATTGATTTTAGTACTATCAATGCTGCTGCGTTTGATCAATTGGAAGTCATTGACATGACAGGCAATGGTGTTCAAAAAATAACCAACTTTAAAACCAGCGATTTGCTTAACGTGATTAATGACTATACCTCAGGCACCAACGGTAACCTAATGCAAGATAAAGGTTTGACCATTAACGGCGATACAAACGATAGCATTAGTTTGGCTGGTGGTAATTGGGCTGCCATAACGCCGTCTCCACAAGCTGGCTATAGTGCTTATCAATTTAGCGATGCCAATGGTACCCATCAGTTGCTAATTCAAAATGGGATTGATATTATTTTATAAGCCATAGTGCATAGCGTAGATATCGCCCTACGCAGCAGTGACCACAACCGGCTTTTCACACACAGCAAACCTCTATTAAAAGGGGTTTGTTTTTTTTGGGGTGTAGGGTTAACAAAAATACGGCGTGGGTGCTAATCATTGACTTAATGAGTCCTACCCATGCATTAAGTATTTTACCCACTCAAGTTCTAAATATTAATAGAAAGTATTTTAAAAATAGGTTATCGAGCCGCTAAATAGACATTAAGAATATTTTAAAACCACAAGGTAACCGCACAATAAACAACCATCAATACTATAAAGGCATGCACGTATCGCATGGTTAAAGGTTTGGTAACCAGTCTTCTTAATTGTTGCCCACCTGCTGACCAAAAGCTGATACAGATTAAATTAATAGCCATACACATTATGAGCAATGGCCAATTATTTAGTCCAAACTTGAATTGTCCCAATTGAGCCGCAAACAAATTGCTAGTCAGAATAGCCAAAGTAGGGGCAACCACAGTCATCGTCCATGCTTTAGGATTTAACCACTGAAACAGTACTGCCTCCCAAAAACTTAACGGTAATTCACCAAAACGCTGCTTATTACCGACATTTAAACTTTTGCTTTCAAATGCTAATGTCACTATCTGCGCAAAGTCGCTTTTGGCCATGTGGTAAGCCAGCCATAATAAATAGCCCGTTCCAACTATCTTAATTATCTGCATCAAAGTGGGGTGTTCAACAACAAAACTCGCCATCCCCCAATAGCTCAACCACAACATAATCACGACACCAAAACTAATACCTAGCATATGCCAACGGCACCCCCAATAGCCACGTTTTAGTCCGCCTTGTAGTAACATCAAGTTGTTTGGGCCTGGAGTAATAGAATTTATTATCATAAAAACGGCTAGGGCTGAGACATTACCCTCAATAGTCATCATATCTAATTTCCTTAATAGCTAAAACCTAAAGTCCATTAATTATTTCAACTTCTTATAAGCAAACTATATAACCTATTACCAAATCAGTACCTATACAGAATCAATAACAGTTATCAAAGTGTATAGTATAAAAAATCATAACGATTTAGGAATATTAAATTTTAACGTTTTTGTTCAGAAAATTTACAACCAAACATTTGCTATACAATTTATATAAATGTTAATAAAGTGTTAAGATTAACGTTCAATACAGTTTAATTTAACTATCTATTTAAATGTTATATTGAATGTTAGATGTGAGGTTGAAATTAACCTATTCTTAAAACCACAATCATTAAAACAATAATTTAAAAACCGTAGTCATAAATATGGACAAAGTTATGTCAGAAACTTATAGCCTTAATCCACGCTTAACCAAAACTGAAGCTATTATAGAGTGGATCAATAAGCGCATTGAATGGCACGTTTACAAACCAAATCAGCGGGTACCTTCGGTCAGGAAATTAGCAAAGTTGTTAGGGGTTTCAAGTTTTACCGTGTCTCAAGCATACGAGCAGTTGGTGGCTACCAATGTATTGACGGCCAAGCAAGGCTCTGGCTATTATGTTAATGACTTGATTTTTGAGGAAGCCGTTACAGAAGTAACGTTCAAAGAAGTGGATAAGAATCCTGAAATTGATACCAAGTGGTTAGTACGTCAAATGTTCAGTAAAACGCCACTTGATCGTTCACCAGGCTCTGGTGTATTACCGCTAGAGTGGGTACGAAATGATAAAATGCAGTGGGCAATACGACAAATTACCAATCAGTCGCCTGACTTTATATATAGCTATGGCAATATACAAGGTTTCCTGCCCTTAAGACAGCAACTGGTTCAATACTTAGGTCAGCTAGGCATGCAAACGACTGCAGACAATATCATTACCACTGCAGGTATTTCTCAAGCCGTGTTAATAGTTTCTCAAGTATTGTTAAGCGAAGGGGATACCGTACTTGTTGATGAGCCGGGTTGGTTTTGGTTATCAAGTAGCTTACAGCGTCAAGGACTGAAAGTAGTGAGCGTAAGGCGTGATCATCAAGGCCCTGATATTGAACAAATGACTCAATTGTTTGAACGATATCGGCCAAAGATGTATTTAACCAATAGTGTTCTTCACAATCCAACGTCTTATAATCTGCATCCTGCACGAGTACACCAAGTGCTCAATCTGATTCATAAGTATGATGCTTATATCTTTGAAGATGATTTGTACGCCGCCTTATTACCCGAGGACAATGCGCTGAGGTATTCTAGTCTAGATCAGTTTGAACGAGTGTTTTATGCCACAGGTTTTTCTAAATATATGGCATCAGGTTGGCGAGTCGGCATGTTGGTTTGTCCTGATAAATTCATTGATGATGTCATTGGCGTAAAAACGTTAAGTAATATGACGACGCCAGAGTTTGGCGAGAGAGTAATACACAAGTTATGGACGCATGGCGAGAGCCGTCGTCAACTTAAGAAATTGCAGCAACATTTATATATCGCTCATCAACAGCTACGTCTAAAACTATCCGCTATGGAACTTGAATACCCTGAACACGCGCAGGCGGGTATGTTTGTTTGGATTGATGTTGGATGTGATACCGCAAAACTTGCCCTTAAAGCGCATAATGATGGCTGGCTTATAGCACCGGGGCAACTGTTTAACCCAAATGGTGAATATTCGACATTCTTACGTCTAAACGTTGCGACTACCAGTGATGAGTTTTTGCAGTGGTTGGGGAAGTATATCTCTGATACGAAGGGTTAAAATAGTGAACACACAAATGTAGCTAATCTTGCCATCTGCTTTTATCTTAAGGGTAATTATAAATTTATTTAACAGGTATACTCATATAAGAAGTTATCTAATTATGAATGCTAATTAAGAGAACTAACTATGCCAAAAAGATATCAAGGATCATGTCTCTGCGGACAAATCACCTATAGCGTGACAGGATTAAAAAGTGAAGCGGCAAACTGTCATTGTCGTATGTGCCGTAAATTTCATGGAGCAGCGTTTGGTACGTTAGTGCCTGTAACGGGCTTAAGTTGGCTAACGGGTACAGAGTTGTTAAAAGAATATACAGCGGAAAATGGTACGACAAGAACCTTTTGTTCAAACTGCGAATCGAGTATAGGGTTTAGGGTAGGGGGTGCAGCAGTTGAAGATATAGAACTTGCTATAGCCACGTTTGATGAAGATATTCCAGTAATTGTTACTGCCCAAATTTATACATATTATAAAGCGAGTTGGTACAATCTTAGCGATTCTATTAAAATATATAGTGAAGGGACTGGACATTAGATGTTTATGATCTATATATCCTATACAAATAGCAACAACAAGCTAGAGAGAAAATATTATGATTAAAAATGGAATGCGACCAATTCATCCTGGTGAAGTTTTGAGAGAAGATTTTCTTGAGCCTCTTGATATTAGCGCCAATGCTTTGGCTAATCATCTCGGTGTCACGCCAGCTCGTATCAATGAAATTGTTCGTGAAAAGCGGGGCATAACTGTGGGTACAGCATTGCGACTGGCTAAATATTTTGGGGGAAGTGCGCAGTTTTGGTTGAACCTACAATCTACCTATGAACTAAGGTTGATTGAAAGTCAGAACCCATCCTTTTTAGATAGTATTGAGCCTATTGAAGATTCTTAATGGTTTTATCGACAAACTATATTAATTTGTTCACTTCGTTACTTATAAATCAAACGCTCGGCATAGCTATCTAGAGAAGAATTGCGGTCTGAATGTGTTAAGTCATCGTTTTTAATTTTTAATTCATTAGGCAAATCGACCCAGTAAGTATCAGGATAACTTTGAGCTAAATAAGACTTCAAATAGTCTTTGGTGCTATCCACAATCTCTACGTCAGGTTCATAATTTGACGCTAAATGCTTGTCAGGTTGCCAATGGTTGTAAATGAGAGCATGTAGTTGCAGTGAACGAGATTTGATGGCTTCAATGCTCAATATTGTATGATTTATACTGCCCAATCTGCCAGAAGTAACCAAGATAATAGGATAATTTAGTCCCGCAATATAATCCAAAGTTAATAACGAGTCAGTAAGTGGCACCATAAGCCCGCCAGCGCCTTCTAAAAGCACAATGTCATAATTTTGTATCAGCGTATTGGTTGCATTAGTAATGTGTTTAGGCTCAATTATTTTATTTTCAAGTTTTGAAGCTAAATGAGGCGAGGCGGGCTTTTGCAATACATAGGGACAAGTCGTCATATCGATATCTTGCGACTGTAAATCAATACCCATTATCTCTCTATGCGTCATTATATCTTCAGAGATGCCGTTACATCCTGTTTGCACCATCTTTTGAGTGATGATTCTACAGCCTTTATGATGTAAAACTCTAGCTAACCTGCCAGTGGCGATGGTTTTACCAATATCTGTATCAATGCCAGTTATGAAATATACACTCATAATTTGGTAACTCAATGTTTATTAACTCAATAGAATAATTATAGACGTATTCATAATCTAATTCTTCACACATTAAAGCGATTTAAAATAGTCTATTAAAACCTGCTTTAACCTATTACATAGCATGAATACTTCTTTATCCTTCATGATTATTGGCGGCATAATATATACCAATTTTCCAAAGGGTCTAATCCATACCTTATTTTCAATCAACAAGTGCTGAAATCTTGGCATATCTACGGCATCAATCATTTCAATTATGCCTATAGCACCAAGGATGCGCACATCAGCTACCTGATCAAAAGCTTTCAATGGTTGCAAATTTTGATTAAGTTGCTGTTCAATAAGTAACGCCCGTTTGGGGTAATCATGCTCGATAACTAGCTCAATTGACGCTAATGCCACAGAACAGGCGAGGGGATTGCCCATAAAAGTAGGTCCATGCATTAAAGCAGAATATTCGCTATTGGCAATGCATTCAGCAACATGACGTTGACATAAAGTGGCGGCAAATGTCATGTAGCCACCCGTCAAGGCTTTTCCCACTGTCATAATGTCTGGTGAAATATCTGCATACTCGCAAGCAAACATTTTACCTGTACGACCAAAACCTGTTGCAATTTCATCTGCAATCAGCAATATGTCATATTTATGACATAATTCACTTAGAATTTTAATATATTCAGGGTTATAAATACGCATACCGCCAGCACCTTGAACCACGGGTTCAATAATAAAAGCGGCTATATTTTGCTGATTTTGTTCAAAAAAGTCTGCTAATTGATTTTTAATATCATCATCTAAAGGTGTCTCAAATCCAGATTGGGGCTTATCAACAAATAGCTGTATGGGCAACTGTTTGCCATAAATACTATGCATACCTGTAACAGGGTCACAGATACTCATGGCATGCCAAGTGTCACCATAATAGCCAGATCGGGTGGTCGCTATTTGATTGCGTTTTGGATTATGTTGCGCCAATTGATACTGTAGAGCCATTTTTAGGGCAACTTCAACCGCAATACTGCCGCTATCTGCATAGAATATCGCATCGAGACCATTGGGTACTATAGTAAGAAGTTTTTGACCCAAATCAATGGCAGGCTGATGTGTAAGGCCGCCAAACATGACATGAGCCATACTAGACAATTGAGCGCTAATAGCAGTATTTAATTTAGGGTGATTATAGCCGTGAATTGCTGCCCACCAAGATGACATACCGTCAATAAGTTTTATACCAGACTTAGTATATAAATAAACACCGTTAGCTTTATCAATGACTAAGTTAGGATATGCTGGCGGTAAACTTGCATAAGGATGCCACAAATGATTATGATCAAAGTCATCTAAGTTTTGGTTTAATAAATTGGAATTATTATTTGGCATAGTGTCTAATCGTTAAATGTCTTAATAAATGTTTTAGTAACGCAATATCAAAACATATTAGCATTTATGACAATAGTTAGGGACGCAACATATTTATAGTTATAATATTAAAAGAGAATCATCATAACGCAATTTAAATCATGTAAAGCTAGAAATTAAGTCTATTATGAAATCATAAAACCGGTTGGCTTGTTTTCGCATAATGTATATTATGTTAAATAAACAATGTTTAAGTAATTGTCTATCTATGTTTTATTTCGCTGATACGTATGCCTCTTGGCAACGAGGCTCTAATGAAAACACCAATGGTCTCATTAGAGAGTATCTGCCTAAAGGTTGCGACTTTACTCAGGTCAGTGATGATTAGGTTCAGTTCATTGAAAATAGACTCAATGAGCGTCCAAGAAAACGATTAGGGTTTAAATGCCCTAATGAGGTATTCTTTAATAACATATAACGTTGCACTTGGTCTGTTAATCTAAGAATTTATTAAAGGTATATCAATAACAAAAAAAACGGCCAATTATGGCCGTTTTATTTAAAGTAAACAGTATTTATCGTTAACTATTTTATTTTTTTATTTAACTGTTAACTTAGCACTACTTCTTCTAATTACGCATGTTTTTTAGCAGTTTTAGAATGAC
Organism: Psychrobacter sp.; assembly: GCF_018260395.1. Classification (GTDB taxonomy): domain Bacteria; phylum Pseudomonadota; class Gammaproteobacteria; order Pseudomonadales; family Moraxellaceae; genus Psychrobacter. Next base: position 5,797 of record NZ_JAGLBC010000066.1, on the reverse strand, counting down.
TAGATTTAGCAGGTGCTTTATGTTTAACAGTAGTGACCTTTTTAGTAGTCGCTGCAGTTTTTGGCATTGTTTTGGTAGTTGTGGTGCTTGAAGCTGGAGCTGAAGTAGTGGTAGGCGCTGCAAAGCTGACTGTAGCAACAGAACTGGCAAGAACAACGGCAACTAAATGACTTAATTTCATAACAATATCCTTTGATTAGTTTGATTGAATTAAACGTACAGAGAAATGTTTTTTAGTTCTTCTGTTCGTTGAGGCTATTATCAATGATTTGACTTAGTCTAAACTTAGTAACTTGAAGTTTTTTTGAAGTAATTGTTGTAACCAAGTAACTCTAATTGACGCTATTTAAGGCCCCCATTGAACCGTTGCCACTAATCCTATGATACTTTTGGGTTCATTTTTATCATAGCAGTTGGTTAAAATTAATTTGCCTCCCCTGTTATTGATGATATTTTGAACAATGGATAATCCTAATCCGAAACCTTCACTATGTAAGTGATAATCCTTTTGATAATGCGCAGTTGAGCGATAAAATGGTTCAGTTATTTTGCTTATTTCATGTTCAGGAATGCCTGGACCACTGTCTTTAATTTGAAAAATAACTCGCTGGTCTTTTATGTCAAGGTTTATAACTATTTGACCTTTATTGGGCGTATATTTAATCGAATTTTCAACTAAATTTTGTACTATGAGTTTAAACTCTAATTCACTTACTGGAATAGGAATATCTTTAAGAGTACCTACTCCTAAGCTAATTTGTTTACTATCAGCAAGAGGATAACAATCAATCAAAACATCCTCTATCACTCGACTTGGAGAAAACTGATATAAGTTATCATCAGTTTGCACCCCTTGTTCAATTTTTAATAACAATAAAAGCTGATTCATTAGGTGACTAGTGCGTTTGATGCTAGCAAGTAAGGTGTCTATTTTTAGTTGGTAATCTATTTGATTTGGATTTATGTTTTTTAATTGTTCTGCAAGCAATAACACTGAAGTCATCGGTGTACGCAATTGATGTGAGGCATTGGCTACAAAGCGTTTATTCATTTTCATACTTTGTAGTAAATGCTTGATTTGACTTTGTATTACTCTCAAAAAGGTTTGAATTTCTGTTGGTAATTGGTTTATATATTCTTCATCCTTGAGTAAAGATAAACTATTGTCTGATAGCAAAAATGTGTGTGCGTAATTTGTTGAATCACTTAAAGTCTTAGTAATTTCTCGCAGGGGCAAAAATAATCTATTGATTACCAATAATAAAACCACAGCCAATAAGGGTATAAGCGTTAACATCGGAATAAGAATGTGCGTTGCGCTATTCCACGCTAAAATATCTCGAATATCAGCTTTTTCAGCAATTATAATTCGTTTATTTGACAAATGTTTTTTTGCACTAGATGACAATTTAGAAGACTTGGTAATTGGTCCTGTACTTAAATAAACCCTCCATTTAATAAGTTCATAATTACTGTTTGTACCCTCTACGTCATACAAACCATCTGGTAACTTTCTTAAATGATCTAGCTCATCTGCACTAAAATAAGTTTTTAAATGCTTGTCAGTTAGCCAATATATAATAATAGGGTTATCAACTGGATCAGACTGCCATAGCTCCAAGTCATCTTCATCTAGATTCGTATTTGAGCTATTTAATTGATCTTCTCCATAGTTTAAAGTAATTGTTTTATTTTTATTAGACAAGGTTAAATCATGGCTTTTAGCAAGATTGACAAGGCTAGTTAATTTAGCATCTTGCAATTTTTGGGCTTGATGATAACTTTGCCAAGCTGAATAAGTTGCGACCAACACTGTAAATATCAATGCAACAAAAATAACTGCACCAATCAATCGCCATTGTAGTGTATTTCGCGATTTTTGGATAAGCAACCCTATAGAGTGATTAGACATATTTAACTGGCCTTATCTACAAACCAACCTAAGCCCCGAATATTTTTTATAACATCACTACTTAGTTTTTTTCGGAGGCTATGAATAATAAATTCAATAACATTACTTTCAACATCACTGTCCCAAGCATAAATTTTTTCCTCCAATGCGTGACGCGATAATACTTTTCCCGCTGAACTCATCAATGCATATAGCACAGAATATTCTCTATTACTTAAATATATCCATTTATCTTTATAATGAACTTGCCTACTGTCAAGATCAAGTTTGATAACATCGTTATATAGTATATTTGATTGATAACCTAATTGGCGCCTTTTTACTGCTCGAATACGCGCCAATAATTCTGATAGATCAAAGGGTTTTACTAAATAATCATCTGCTCCTAAATCAAGGGCTTGTACCCTTTCTTGAACGTTATCATTTGCAGTAATAATAATAATAGATAAATCCTTTGAATAAGCTTGGGTACGTGCATGACTAATGAGACTTATACCATCTTTAAACGGTAGATTAATATCAAGTAAAGCAACGTCATAGGTGTTATCTTGTAAAGCTATGTCCGCTTGTTTGCCATCTGTCACCCAGTCTATTGCATCACCGTGAACTTCAAACGCTCCTTGTAGAGCCTGACCAATTCGCAGGTCGTCTTCTGCTAGTAAAATACGCATAATTGCTACTTGTTATTGAAATTTGATAAAAAAATCCTTAAAACTTGAAAATTAAAAAAAACTTGTCCTGAAATAAAAAAAATTGAAGTAAGTTTATGAAACCCACTTCAATGATTACCTATTAACTATAATATTCCTAATTCTATTATAAAACTACTTTTGTTATTCAAGAATAAGCTATTCTAGGATAAATTTCATAAGTAAAATTATAGTAATTATCCAAACAGGAACACTGATTTGAGACATTTTGCCAGTGATTAGCTTAACTGCTGTATATGTTATAAATCCTAACGCTATACCATTTGCAATTGAGAAGGTTAAAGGCATCAATATCAATGTTACTGCTGCTGGAGCCGCCTCTGTCAAATCATCCCAATCTACATCTATTAACGTATATAACATTAACACTGCTACATAGAAGATTGCACCGGCTGTTGCATACGCTGGAATCATACCAGCAAGGGGCGCAAAGAATAAACTAAGTAAGAATAATACCCCCACTACCACAGCCATTAAACCGGTTCTTCCACCAGCTGCAACACCAGCAGTACTCTCAACGTAACTGGTCGTTGATGAAGTTCCTAATAAGGCGCCAGCTACAGTAGCGCTTGAGTCCGCCAATAATGCTTTACCAAGATTGGGTACCTTTTCGTCTTCTTTCATTAGCCCTGCCTTTTTGGTCACGGCTATTAAGGTTCCAGAAGTATCAAATAGATCAACAAACAAGAAGGCAAATATTACACTAATCATACCAATATCAAAGGCACCTGCAATATCTAATTGCAATAAAGTTGGTGCTATTGGTGGTGGCATAGATAACAAACCACCATAGGATACTTCGCCAAATATTAGCCCTAATATAGTGGTTAATAGGATGCCTATCGTGACAGCGCCAGGCACCTTATGATAGCTTAAACCTATAATCACGATAAAACCTAGTATGGCCATTGCTGGACCAAATGTCGTTATCTCGCCTAATGATACGAAAGTGGCTTCATTTGCGACTACAATTCCCGAATTTTTTAGTGCAATAAATCCTAAAAACGCCCCAATACCCGCCACTATACCTTGCTTCAATGAATGTGGTATGGAGTCAATCACCCATTCACGAATCTTAAATAAACTTAGTAAGACAAAAATACATCCAGATAAAAAAACAGCACCCAAAGCAATTTGCCAAGTGTGCCCCATACCTATGACTACCCCATAAGTAAAAAAGGCATTGAGTCCCATGCCTGGGGCAAGCGCTAATGGCAATCGGGCGTACAAACCCATAATAAAACAGCCAATAGCAGAAGCTAAACAAGTCGCAACAAACACTGCACCATGATCCATACCTGCGTCAGATAAAATCATAGGGTTAACAAAAATGATATAAGTCATCGTCAAGAAGGTAGTAATACCTGCCACTACCTCTGTCTTTATACTGCTACCGTTTTCGGATATACCGAAATATTTATCTAATGCGCTCATATTGAATCCTAATATAGGTATGACAGATTTAAAATTGCTATCCTAATCTTGAAGCAGCAATATGTATACCACAACTTTACAAAAATTTTTAGGTTTAGTGGCATATATATTGCTACAAGCTTGTTTATAAACCTAACCAAGTAGTCAACTTTCGTTAAATAAAAAAGAATATAATTATATAAATATTTTACTTTAAATAAATAGTGTATTTTAAAAATATATATTATACCTAGATAGTCATAAATATGTTGCTAACATAATGTTGTAATAAAGAGTGCTAAATGATTGAATTTAAATTAAATAATGTTGACTACAGTCTTAATAGTATCAATCCAAATACCACTGTTCTTGAATTTATCAGAACTGTCATAGGTTTAATTGATGTTAAAGAAGGCTGTGCGAGTGGCGATTGTGGTGCATGCACTGTGATGGTTCTTGATATAAAGTCGTCAAATATAGACTCTCCCTTTTATACTATCAATACGTGTATTACCCTGTTGTCTTTGATGCACAATCAACACCTATTTACCGCTTCATATTTAGCAGACAATCCCAATCATCATCCTGATAAAGCAATTCTGCACCCGGCTCAGCAGGCTTTAGTTAATTGTCATGGTTCGCAATGTGGGTTTTGCACCCCTGGTTTTACTTTATCACTGGCTTGTTTATATGAAAACTGGAAGCAAGCTAAAGTTTTGGAAGATAAACCTAAAGGCCAATATACCGGTCAAGCTACTGAGCATGATAAAGACGAGAAAACCACCATAACGGATGAAGAAATTATAAGTGCCATATCTGGAAATTTATGCCGCTGTACTGGCTATCGACCAATTGTTGATGCGGGTAAAAAAATGTTTGAACTAGATCCCGCTAAAGTTATTCAAACAAAACTATCAAAATCGTTTTTAATAGACTCTGCAGAAATTAAATCTTCTAAACTAAAATCTTCAGAACCGATAGACAATAAGGATGTTGAAAATAAATTTAACAATAAAGACAGCTATCCTTATTTAATATCAGCCTTAGATAAGGACGGGAACAAATTATTTATCCCACATACGCAAGCCGATCTCAATCATTTAGTCGCCTTGTATCCTAATGCGATTTTATGGGCAGGTGGTACAGATTTAGGATTAAATATTACGCAAAAATTTGTAGACTATACTCACATTATTCAGTTGTCAGCTGTTGATAAGCTTAAGCAATGGCACCTTCATATAGATGCAGATAGTCCTGTTAATCCGAAGAAGCATATATTAATAGTGGGTGCTGGCATGACATATCAGCAGTTATATCCTGTTCTTGAACAATACTTGCCCTCTTTTGCTAAGATAATAAAACGTATTGCCTCCACGCAGATTCGCAATATGGCTACTATCGGTGGAAATATCGCCAATGCCTCACCCATTGGTGACTTACCCCCTATACTGTTAGCTTTAGATGCAAGAGTGCATATTATACATTGTAGATCTAAACCTAATAGCGTATCTAAAACTCATTGCTCATCTAATCCTGACAATACATCAGATTATATTTATTCAATTAGTACAACTGAAAATACTGAAACTACTGAGGATTTTATTCCAATAAGTGAGTTTTTTTTAAGCTATAAACAAACCAAGCTTAATCCAGGTAGCTATATAGCCGCTATTCATATTCCACTTTTGTCAGACAACCAGCATTTAATTATTCTTAGATTAACACATGAAGTGCAATATCAAATGACAGGTGAAAAAAAGAC
>NZ_JAGLBC010000065.1 GCF_018260395.1 Psychrobacter sp. | reverse complement strand
TTTAAATTGATATAACACATTAATATCGTTTAAATGTTCAAATATTAATTATAAGAGGAATATAGCTTTGACTTTGGCTTTATTCCTCTTTATTGGTTTAGTCACTACTATTTAACAAAAGGAATTTATGTGGATAATCAAGCAATTAAAAAGGAAAAAAATTTAATTTCTTTTAATGTGGATGAAAATAAAATTTTAAAAAAACCAAAGGCAGATGTTAATCAAAGTCACCTACGAACTAATTTGTCTACTTGGTGGCTTGATTTTTATACGACAGCTGGCCGTAAGAGTGAGAATCAAGATAGCTTAATGGTAACAACCTGTTTACTTGATTATGTAGCACATAAACAACGCGATAAAGTCGAATTAAAAAATTTAAAAACTCAGCAGATTAACGAATCCCAAGACATAGCAAATATAAACTCAGATAAACAAAATAATTCTAATTTTAATATTAATTCTAATATTCATCAAAGCACCTCAAGCAATACTGCAAATAAAAAGTTAACGCTAAAACCTGATCAGCTTCCTGTGTTAGCAGTATTAGCTGATGGCGTAAGTGCCTGCCAATTTCCGAAGCAAGCCAGCGCATTGGCGATTGAGACAGTGACTAAAAACATTATTAAAGGTCTTAATCATATCTATCGTCAAGCTGTCACTGAAAAACAGCAAATCGAAGAGCATCTGCTAAAGCAAATATTTGACGATGAAAGTGTGGCCGGTATTATTAAGTCAGCAATTGTTAAAGCCAATGATTCAATGTATTTTTCACAGTCCTATCAACGTGTTGCTCCATTATTATCAACACTGTCAGGGGTTTTATGTATTGGAGATAGAGTGCATTTATTTCATACTGGTGACTCAAGAATTTATCGTCTGAGTAAAGACAGTACGGTGGTACTTAGCGAAGATCATCGTATTCATCACGGTCAGGACAAAGGAGCATTATCAGCAGCTCTTGGTGCTGACACCAGCGTTGATCTACAGCAAACCGTGTTTACCTTGCACCAGAATGAATATTTGGCGCTGATGACAGATGGCGTCTATGAACATATAGATCCCATAGAGATGCAGTTTGAGTTCAGCGCAGCGGCAACTCAATTGGAAAATACCCCCAATTGGCATGATTTAAAGCATTGGGATTTAAGTCAGCATCTTTGTCAACAAGCCTATGCCGAAGGCAGTAATGACAATCTGAGTATTATCATGCTTGGCATGGGTCTTACAATAATTAATACCAATAAAAACGTGCCAAATAAGACAAGTTTTGGCAACTCAATCGGCAACTCAATCGACAACTCAATCGACAACTCAATGGACAACATAACTGGTAACGATATGACTCAAAATAGTGATGGAACACTAAGCGAAGATATTGATGAATCAGATAATGAAATAATCAAAGAGTCGACTCAATACAAACTACCTACAGGTCTTGAGATTGGAGACAGTATCGATGGTTTTGAGGTAACAAAAATTATAGCAAGGACGGCTAGAAGTGAAGTTTACTTAGTCCAAGACAGCTTAGGTCATGAGTATGTCTTAAAATCACCTAGCTTAAGAACTGTGGATGATGGAGAGTATCTACGTAGCTTTTTAAAGGAGCGTAAAATTGGGCTGAGTCTGTCAAAAAACAAGCGTGCCGGTGAATCAGCTTATAACCAGACCAACCCCAATTTAATACAACAGGCTCAACCCGATTTAATGGCCAAAAGTAGGACTGGATATTCTGTACAAGTCACCTCAACATCAATAGGTGGTTCTGCTTTAGGGGAGTCGGGTTTGCTTCGTTATTATCCAGTACCAGCTAGCTCCAAATATTTATATCATTTGACTGAGTATATAGAAGGGGAGAGTCTTAGAGCTTTTATGGAACGAAATGGTCCTAGTGATGTGTGGCAGACTCACGATCTATTGACCAAAATTGGCATGGCAGTACGGGTTATGCATCGCAACTATCTACTGCATCAAGATATTAAACCTGAAAATATCTTATTAACAAAGTCTGGAGCAGTCAAGCTTATAGACTTTGGATCAGTAGCTTCCTCAATTCTTAAAGACAATACACGACCTCCATTAGGAGACTTACATTATGCTGCACCAGAATACTACACAGATGAGCCTAAAGGGGTGCATTCCGATTTATTTTCGATAGCCGTTATAGGTTTTGAGCTACTCACAGGTAGTCGTCCTTTTACCTCTCAAATGCTAATGTCAGCTTCTGATAACCTTGTTGTGCCTGCCAATCTATTACGTCAAAAACAAGTTCCAGCCACCAGTCAGCAAGCTTTACTACGCGCACTTCATCGAAATACGAAAGTTCGTCAACAGGCCATTGGCGAGTTCTTACAGGATTTCAATCCAGATTTTAACGCATCATTAACTGATCCTGAACCGCTTATCAAGAGAAATCCCTTATTGGTATGGCACAGTATTTGCTTTATTCAAGCTATAGTTATTATTTTTTTAATGGTTAAGTTTTTACCCACCCTCTAATTCGATGCGTTTACGTTAATCATCTAAGACACTGGGTTAATAAAATAATAGGTAACGATTAATTCAATCGCCGCTTAAGTGGCTAAGGTCTCTCATGCCAGCTTCCAAAAATGCTAGCCCAATTAAAATCTCATCAACCACAAAACCTGAATGTAGAGATAATTCAGCAGAGGATGTTGTTATAGTTGGAGCAGGTATGGCAGGCAGTCGCTTAGCCATTAAATTAGCCACTGTTTGGCAACAAAACCAAAATGACACCAACGGCAATAAAAACCCGAAAATTACCTTAATTAGTAAAGAGTCTGAAGTAGGCTATAACCGTATCATGCTATCTCCCGTACTAGCCGGGGAGACCTCATTTGAAAACACTTATCTATATGATAAAAGCGATTATGAAAAGTTAGGGATTCACGTTATAGCCGGAGTAGGTGTCGATAAAATAGATACCATTAATCAGAAGTTGTCATTAGATAATGGTACGACGCTTGAATATAGCAAGCTGGTCATTGCCACTGGATCTATAGCCCGCGTTATCCCATTTCCTAATCATCAAGCTAAGGGCGTCCACGTTTTTCGTGATGTGGCTGATGTGGCTTTATTATGTGAATATGCGAAACAAGGTAAGACGGGCTTGGTGATAGGCGGAGGCGTGTTGGGCTTGGAGGCTGCTTGTGCTTTATCATCACAGGGCGCTAAGATGACGGTTATACATGTTGATGATTATGTGCTAAATCGTCAACTAGATCTACCCGCTTCATTGATGTTACAACAGGAGCTTGCCAAACGCAACGTAGGTTTGGCGCTTTCTGCAGCAACGACCACTATTGAGGTAAACGATGCCAATGAAGTTGTGGGACTTAGTTTAAAAGATGGTCGTACTATAGCGGCTGATTTTATAGTGATGGCTGTAGGTATTATTCCGAATATTAAGTTGGCGGCTGAAAGTGGCATTAATGTCAATCGAGCCATTGTTGTAGATGAAAATATGCATACCAGTTGTCCTAATGTCTATGCAATTGGAGAATGTGTTGAAATCAATGATGAATTATTTGGCATGGTGTCTTCAGTAAATCAACACGTAGAGAGCTTGATTCAAGTTTTAACTCATCCTGAATTGGAATCAAATTGGGCGCCTTTTGTCAGTGTACCTTTGGCTTTGAAACTTAAAGTATCGGGTATTGCCGTATTTTCGTCGGGTCAAATTGACTTTAATGAGCAAAAGTTGCCATTAACTGAGCAGATTGTATATAGAAACATTGAGGATAATCAATACCACTGCTTGTTTGTAAAAGAAAACCATTTAATTGGGGCGGTATTGTATGGAGAAACTGGTGATGGTACTTTTTATAGTAAGCTGATTAACGACCAAGTTGATATTTCAAGCTTTAAACAAGATTTGATATTTGGTGCCGCCTATTGTCAGTCACAACTCGAAGAGCAGACTATGGATAATCATGCTCTAAGTCCAGTAAATGCTGATAAAGAGATGAATTTGCTACAAAGCGTGATTGAAGCGGTTGATGCTAAAGATATTGAGCCTGGGACTCGTATTAATTCTACTAATGATGAAGTGGCATAATTAAATAGAGTTTTTAATGGTTAAATAATAAAAGTTTTATTAAGAGATATTATGCTAAATAGTGAGAATATTATCAAAAACATTCAGACCAATTTCGTTGAACTAACCCCTAGTCTTGATCAAATCAAGACTTTATTCCTCGATAGTGATAATGTGGTTAGCGCTGAATTTAACGGGTCTATACAGACGGTGCGTACCACTTGTCCCTATTGTGGTGTGGGTTGTGGGGTATTGGCCAGTTTTGATAATGCTTCCAGAAAAGTTACCGTTAAAGGTGATCCTGAACATCCAGCAAATTTTGGCAAATTATGTTCAAAGGGTAGCAACCTTGCTGAAACCTTGGGTGTAGAACGTCGATTAACCCATCCTTATTATCAAGATAAACACACTTCAATGAATGGCACGTCCTCAGATTTGTCTTTAAAAGCCTCATCAACATTGTCATATAACGATGCAATGCGTAAAGAAGCAGACTGGGATACAGTGCTTGATGATGTGGCCAATCGATTAGGTCGTACCATAAAAGAGCATGGTCCCGAAAGCGTGATGTTTTATGTGTCGGGGCAACTGTTGACTGAAGACTATTATGTGGCCAATAAGTTCATGAAAGGCTTTATTGGTAGCAACAATATTGACTCAAATTCTCGATTATGTATGTCATCGGCGGTGGCAGGACATAAAAGGGCGTTCGGAGCAGATTTGGTTCCGGGCAGCTATACCGATTTTGAAGACTGCGATTTGTTGGTATTGATTGGCTCTAACATGGCTTGGTGTCACCCGATATTATTTGGCCGATTTTTAAAAGCCAAGCAAGAAAATCCAAATAAAAAATTAATTGTTATAGACCCTAGACGCACGGACTCATGCGAATTCGCAGATCTACACCTGCCACTAGCCCCTGGTACGGATACCCATTTATATAACGGTTTACTTAAATATCTAAATGAAAATGGTCATAAAGATGATGTATACGCGTCAAAGTGTGAAGGTTTAGAGGACGCAGTGGCTGCCGCTGAACTGTGGAGCCTTCAAGAAGTGGCTAAAGCAACTGATTTGTCTGTGGAACAGGTTGAGCAGTTTTATGAGCTTGTCGCTGCAACTAACAAGACGGTTTCTGCATTTAGTATGGGGGTCAATCAATCGAGTAGTGGTACTGATAAAGTTAATGCCATCATTAATAGTCATTTATTGACAGGACGTGTAGGCAAACCTGGCGCTAGTCCTTTTTCATTAACTGGTCAGCCTAATGCTATGGGCGGGCGTGAAGTAGGGGCCTTATCTAACTTATTGGCGGGTCATTTAGAGTTAGATAATGCAGAGCATCGTCAAACAGTCTCTGATTTTTGGAAGTCTAGTCAGCCTATTGATACTAAAACCGGTATCAAAGCTTGCGATGCTGCTGATGCCATCTTATCAGGAAAAGTAAAAGCCATTTGGATCGTGGCTACAAATCCAGTGGTTAGTTTGCCAGAAGCTGATAAATTTAAAAAAGCCTTAACAGAGTGCGATTTAGTCATTGTCTCTGAGTGTTCAAAAGACAGTGATACCATACGCTGCGCCGATATAGTCTTGCCAGCACAGGGCTGGAGTGAAAAGTCTGGTACAGTGACCAATTCAGAACGCCGAATCTCACGTCAGCGCAGTATTGTGCCTGCCGTGGGTGAATCAAAACCTGATTGGTGGATATTTTCACAAGTAGCAAAACGCATGGGATTTGAAGGCTTTGATTATAATGCTCCTAGTGAGATTTTTTTGGAACATGCTACTTTAACCAGTTATCAAAATGCTAAATACCCTCGCCATTTGGATTTATTAACTGAGCTAGTCAAACACAATCAACCTTATGAGTCTATGCAGCCGTTACAATGGGGTAGTAAACATATTGATGTTGTTGATCCTAATTTTAAGCATAAAGCGCCACGTCTAATTGCGATTACACCGCCCAAACAAGCCGGCGCTGTTAATAAGTTTAATTCGATAGGAAAGCTTAATAAACCAGCCAGTTATAATACGAGTCTTAATTTGCGTTTGATTACCGGCAGATTGCGTGATCAATGGCATACCATGACTCGAACGGCGTTAGCGCCTAAGTTGAATCAACAACAAGCTGTACCTACTTTAACCTTGCATCCTAAAGCGGCTGAAAAGTTGGGTGTCATTAGTGATGACTTTGTATGTATCACGCCAGAAATAGCCTTTGATACGGACGCTTCACAAGTATTGGCACAAGTTGAAATTAGTGATGAGGTTCGTATAGGCGATGCTTTTATGCCTATGCACTGGAGTGATGCATTTGCTAATTTAGCCAGAGTAGGCACGTTAATTCCTACTAAAGTTGACCCTATCTCTTCACAACCTGAGCTCAAGAACTCAGCCATAACCGTCATGCCCGTTAATATAACTTCATTTGGCCGTATTTTAGTTCATTCAGATTGGCTTGATGCAGTAGGGTTTCAATTACGTCGAATATCTTCACAACAAGACAAAGCAGGTATGCCAAAACTTATATGGAGTATCAGTCGCCAACAAGACAGTGTGCTAATCAATTTAGCCTCAGGTAGTGACTCTCTAGGCATTGAATGGTTAACCCTTGAATATTGGCAGAACTTTGTTGAATTGATTGCTACCTTCAATAAGTCTCAATCAATTCATAAAGAGGCACTCTTAACTAGTTTTGAAACTAAAAGAACTCAAAATAGCAGCACCGACGATATTAAATCAATAAATAGCAGTGTGATGATTAATCAGTCTGATAAACAGTTACGCTTTGTGGTTCGTGAAAAGTCAGAAACTAATGCTATTGATAGTGCTCAAGAAAAGTTACTTATGGCAATTTATATAGCACCGAAACTAGATCAACTGCCAAGTATTCATTGGTTAAATAGTTGCTTTGCAGATATGAGTTCAGTGCCTTCCGTCAAATGGCTACTGGCAGGAAGACCGGCAAGTGGTTATGTGGATCCAGGCCCATTGGTCTGCGCGTGTATGGGAGTGGGTGCAAATACCATCATTGAGGCCATAACCTCCAATGGGTGTGAAGATGCTATTGCGGTCGGTAAAATATGTCAAGCAGGCACTAATTGTGGCTCTTGTGTGGGACAGATTAATGAATTGATTAAAACGCATAGTGTGGTTAAAGAAGCCGCATTGCTTTAAGGATAAATCATATTTGGCTTAAGGTTTTATAGCTTCATTTATAGATATGGTTATTTATACAAAATTGTTTTGTATAAAAATGACTTACTAGAAAATCAATATGGCATGCTAGTTGCATCAAATTAAGTATTAGTAGTACTTTATTGTAAGATGCCAGGAGCATACCCAGCATGACCAAGGTTATAAATTTAAACGTTACCTCTTTAAAATCTGATTTTACAATTATATCAGAACATAAGCCGAATGATTTTTCAAAACAAGCAAAAAGAGGCGCAGTATATTTGGTAGGTGCAGGATCTGGAGATCCCGAATTATTAACCTTAAAAGCTTATCGCGTTATGCAACAAGCAGATGTCGTACTTTACGATAGCTTAGTGTCAGAAGATATTTTAGACATGTGTCATTCAAAAGCTATCAAAGTATTCGTTGGTAAACGCTGTAACAATCACGCTATGCCTCAAGAAGATATTAATCAACTGTTGGTGACATATGCTCAGGCTGGTAATTGCGTAGTACGATTAAAAGGCGGCGATCCCTTTATTTTTGGACGAGGTGGTGAAGAGTTGCAGATCGTGGTTGATAACGGTGTCTATTTTGAATCGATACCTGGGATTACCGCTGCTAGTGCCGCTTCGAGTAGTACCGGCATTCCGCTTACTCACAGACAATGTGCACAGTCTGTAAAATTTGTGACCGCATTTAAAAAGACCAATTGTCCAAATCAAGACTATAGTGAAATGTTAGATCCGTCTCAAACGGTCGTGTTGTATATGGGGCTGAATCGCTTGGCCAAACTTACTGAAGGTTTAATTGAAGCTGGACGCGACAAAGATACACCTTTTGCTTTAGTGAGCCATGCTAGCCTACCAACGCAACAAGTTTTGATTGGTACTTTACAAGATATTGCTTCAAAGCAAGCAATAGCAAAACTACCCACACCTGCTTTATTGATAATGGGTGATGTGGTAAATATGCATCAACAATTAAGCCAGTTTAATTTAGCTGATCAAAAAGTACAAAGTAGATTTATAGCCGAGCAAAATGAGATAAAAACTAGAATTAATTTTGAAATAGACTGTAATAAGTTGGATGCTGAAGGTGATTTAGTTTTAATTTAAGTGGGTTATAGTTAAAAAGATTAGATAAAAGGAGAGGCGTATTTATGCCTCTCTTTTTTATTTTACTACTATTAACTTAAGTTCAGTTATATCGTATAGGTTATCATTTAGTAAAGCTGGCATAGCAAGTTTGCAATGATTTAGCGACAACTTTCGTCACTAGTTGCGCACGATACTGAGGATCAATAGCGGCATTGGTCATATCTACAACGGTTATTTGTTGAGGTGCTTGCTCGCTAACACAGCCACAAATTTTAGTTTTTGCGGTTTCTTCTTGCTCTGAATTCATAGCCACACGTGCAATACGCCAAGCGTTTTGTTTTTCAAGTTCATTACGGCATTGAGTATCCACCGCCGTTTTAAAGATATTCATACCCACATTGGTTGCGGTACCAACAGCATTTCCGGTGTTAGCTGTAGTCCCTGTAGTACTACAGCCTGTTAAGGCAAATGAAGTCATTAGCGCTGAAACTGCTAAGATTTTTTTCATGAATCTATCCTTTAAGGGTTTAAAAATAATAAACTGAAAATAAAAATTAATAAAATTTGGCTGATTAAAAAATAGAAGTTTAGCAGTATATAGTTTGAGTGCATACTAATTTTTAAACTATCACATTCTGTATACTTATCGACTCTACACTCTACAATCTACACACTACAGATTAAGCTTGATGCTTTAACAAGGGATATACCATATTTTCAGGAGAGATAATTTCATCTAAAGTCTTTTGATCCATTAGTTTTTCAGCTAAAACTATATTATAAATACTACCACCACTTTCTTGAGCTTTTTTAGCAATACGAGTCGATACTTCATACCCTAAATGTGGGTTTAAAGCAGTGACTAGACCAATATTACTCAATACTTGCTCACGGCAATAATGTTCATTCATTTCTATGCCGTCAATACAGCGAGTGGCAAATGTCTCACAAATATTACTCAGCATGACAATACCTGTAAAAAGGTTGAAAGCCATAACAGGTTCAAACACGTTCAGCTGTAACTGACCACCCTCCGAGGCCATAGCGATAGTATGGTCGATGCCCATAATATGAAAACACGCTTGGTTCACCACTTCGGGGATAACGGGATTTACTTTACCTGGCATGATTGAGCTACCAGGCTGCATTTGCGGGATACGATATTGACCTAAACCGGCACGAGGGCCTGATGACTGTAGCCTAATATCATTAGCAATTTTTGATAAACGGGTGGCTAATAGACGCAAGTTACCAGATAAAGCCACGTAAGCACTAGTATCTTGAGTGGCCTGTACTAAGTCTTTGGAAGTATAGAAAGGTTTACCAGTTAAATCTCTCAATACTTTGGCACAAGTTTCAGGGTAATTAGAAGGGGCATTAAGACCAGTACCAATTGCTGTGGCACCCATGTTAATTTCATACAATAATTCACGGAAGTCTTCTATAAGCTTTCTCTCAGCTTTTATCATGGTAGCAAAGGCATTGAATTCTTGACCTGCTGTCATAGGCACTGCATCTTGCAAATGAGTACGGCCCATCTTTAATCGATCGCCTAACTCTTCTTTTTTATTCAAAAAACTATTAATTAGCACGTCCATTTTGCCTAATAGACGTTGGCAATAAAAATCTAAAGCAAGTTTTAAGGCAGTAGGGTAGGAGTCGTTTGTAGACTGAGATAAGTTAACATGATTATTAGGGTGTAAATATTGATACTCCCCTTTTTTATGACCCATAATTTCTAATGCACGATTGGCGATGACTTCATTAACGTTCATATTAGTGGAAGTGCCGGCACCGCCTTGGAACATATCTATAATAAATTGATCGTGGTATTTGTCTGCGATTAAATCGTCACATGCACTAACAATTGCGTCTTTTATTTTGTCTTCTAACACACCAACTTTATAGTTGCTAATCGCTGCCGCTTTTTTTACGGTAGCAAATGCTCGAATGAATGGTGAGAATTGGTATAAACGAACCTTACTTATATTGAAGTTCTCATACGCACGTAGGGTTTGAATACCGTAATAAGCATCAGCAGGGATTTCACGTTCACCAAGTAAATCATGTTCAACTCTAGTAGATGAATTCATATCGTTTTATTCCTATTATTAAATCTAGCAGTTTCAAATCTCATGCCATAGCAAAGCTTTTGTAGCATTCATAGTCGATCAAATACTTTTGCTGTCTTTGTATAAATAAACCTTATTAATCGCTTGGAACCCAAAGACTGACATGGTTTATGACAAATTATGGAATTAAAAGATTAAGTCAGGCGAGTTTATGATGGGTTGCATATTATCCAAATAAGTTTGAAAATACCCATAATAATCCATTAATGGCTGCAATACCGGCAATCATACTAACCAACAGCTGACGGCTGATATGATAAATAAACAATACTAGTAACAGTGCACCAATTTGTGCCATTAATAGCTGTAATTCGCCACTGTGAACTGATGTATTCGTCGATATATCTTTATAAGATAGGCTAGTTAAAATTAATAACACCATTACTGATAATGGCAGACTTTCATTTAATCTATGTAGCCAAGGTGTATCTAGTAATTTTTTTGGTATCAAAACTGGTAAAGCTCGAGTAATAAAAGTAACGCCGGCCATAGCTAACGTTACTATAATGAGATAACTACTGCTCATTATTATCATTCCTCATATTAACCTGCACCCAGAACCCACGTATTAGGATTAACACCAGACATAAAGTGATAGCCAACAACAGTAGCCAATTAACAGTAAAAAATGATGCTATTGCCAATGAAATCATGGCGATGAATATTGGAAAAAAACGCTTAATACTTTGAAATTGCTCATAAGCCAATATCGCAAATAAACAAACTAGGGCAAAATCTAAATGCGGTACTAAGTCGCCAAGCTGACTGCCAATCATGACACCTATAATGCTTGCAACCACCCACCACATTTGATTAAAAAAACTGACAGGTAGCATTAATTGTTTACGAGAATGATTAGGTATGCTTGTCAACACTGAAAAGGTTTCATCAGTTAAGGCAAACAAGCAGTAAGTTTTAACCAGTTTATTTTGCGGTAAAAACTGCAATAAGGGCATGGCATAGAATACATGTCTTAGATTTATAGCGGCAATATTAGTTGCTACACTTCCGATAGGCATTCCCGCGCTTAACATGGGTAGACAGGCATATTGAGCAGCGCCTGCATACAGCAACACGCTTAACATAATGGTTGCCCAAATAGGGAGACCTGCAATTTGAGCCAGAACGCCAAAAGCGATACCAGCTGGAAGATATCCTATAGCAACTGGAAGACTTTTTTTGAATCCTGCTGACCAGTCATGGTGCGGTAAATTATGATGATGTTTTATATCACTACTCACAATGCTTCCTACCTAAAGTTAACTAATAGTTAATGTGAATAAAGGGGCAAGACATATTATATTCAATGCTGCTTGGTTTAAAATTATTGCCAATATAAATGCATTGCGATTATAAAAATATAAATGTTAAAAGATTGACCTTGATAAGTATTGTCAAAACATTAAAAGTTATATTATTTAACAAAACTTAATTGTTTAATGAATTTTATAAACAATTTATTTACAATTTATAAATACATCAAACAAATCTGGTTATTAACGTCTGTTGCTGCGCCAGATATTCCTTGGACGCGTCCTAGAATATTAACCATAATTGTATTTATATTGACGGTGCTGGCGTGGCTGTTCAGTAAGAAAATTGGTGCTGCTTTTGATCTGTCTAAAACCGATACACTTATTGCATTAAGTGCTGCTGTTGCGGTTGTTAGTTTAGGTTTGGTATCTTGGAAACAGGTATCTGATAATACAGATTGGGGTGTATTAATGCTCTTTGGTGGTGGTATTGCCCTCTCGAATATACTTAAAATTTCAGGTGCTTCAATTGTAATGGGTGAAACGGTGGCTCATGCTTTAGCAACTGCACCAATGTTCTTGATTCTATTATCTATGGCAGCTTTTATTATATTCCTAACGGAGTTTGCCTCAAACACAGCTTCAGCAGCATTATTGGTACCTATTTTTGTGGCAATAGCAGAGCAGATGGGCATTCCTACAGAAGTTTTAGTATTAATAATTGGTATTGGTGCATCATGTGCCTTTATGCTACCTGTTGCTACACCGCCGAATGCTATTGTATTTGGCACAGGGTTAATCAAGCAGTCCGAAATGGTGCGAGTTGGCGTCGTTCTTAATATAATAGCGTCAGTCGTAGTGGCTTGTTGGGCCTATTTTATCTTATTATGAGTCTTGTTATAAATGGCACTATTTACAACTTTCAAAATAATGTACTAAAAAAAATAAGCC
>NZ_JAGLBC010000064.1 GCF_018260395.1 Psychrobacter sp. | reverse complement strand
CACTTGACCAAAGCGTATTTGGTGAACCTGCGTATCCAACCATTGAAAGTAAAGCCGCGCATCTGCTTTATTTTATGGTCAAAAACCATCCGTTTACCGATGGCAATAAACGTAGCGGCGCTTTTCTGTTTGTGGACTTCTTGCATCGTAATAAGCGCTTGCTAAATAGCCAAGGTGAGATTGTGATTAATAACACAGGGCTTGCAGCGCTGACCTTACTTGTGGCTGAGTCAAATCCTGACCAAAAAGAGATATTGATTAAGCTTATTATGAATATGTTGTCTTTGGAGTAGGCAATAGTCACATTTGGAAGTATTCATTTAAGTAACTAGTATTCAGGTGATCTATAAGGTACTAAAAATATTGGCTAGATTGAAAGCATAAATAAAAACCATGCGTTTAATGATGGCAATAAACGCTCGTCAATCGCTTTGGGCGCATACTTTTTAGAGTTAAATGGCTTTGATTGTTTTGTGCGCCATTTTGTTTTAGAGATGGAGAATATCGCCGTTTGGGTCGCCGATAATGTCATTGATAAAGACCTATTGCCTAACCTGATTTATTCTATTTTGTATGTAGATGACTATTCGGAGTCTTTGAAATTAGAATTGTTTAGGGCGATTCAGGGTTTGCAGGAGGGTTTTGATTAGCTATTTCCTGCTTTTTGCTATTATCTGAACGATTAAGTAAGGCAATGCTTAAGGTTTGATGCGTCATTGACTGGACCTTATGGCAGAGAAAGGATAAAGCAAAGTACTGTTTTGACCTCACTACCACTATAATTTAAGAGTACTAATAAAAGCTATTTATACAGCTTAAACTTAAAAATCCTCGCTTAAAGCGAGGACTAAGTCAGTAAATAATATTCATAGTGTAAGACGATTACACTTTATCTTTCAAGCTGATTTCTTTTAAGTATTGGTTATTTTTGAAGAATACCATGATGACTTCACAATAAACACGTACTGAAATTGCACCAAAGATTAAGAAAAATAGTCCGCCAAAGAAACTTGCACCACCATGACCAGAGAACATTAAAACTATGCTTGTGATGAGAACGGCAAATAAACATAACCAGTAGATGATAGTAATTATTTTTGGAGTAATGAGGGTATTAAAGTTGAAAATTGAGTTCATTGTCAGCTTTTCCTAAGATTAAATGTAATTTAAGTCAGTACATTACAGTATTATAGTTAAATAAATTAATTTAAATAAACTTAATAATTAACTTAGTATATTTAATACTCTACAAAATTACAATAGACTTACAATTAAATAATTGTTCTTAATATAAACCATCCCCTAAACCCTAGCAAGAATCTCAAGCCCAATCGTCATACCCAATCGCAATAATCAACAGCACCGCAACCAGCAACACCGCACCGAGCGCAAAGCTACCCCAAGGGATATTAAAGCTTAGATTAAACGACTGGGTAATCAGTTTATCCTGAATTCAGGTTAGATATAGTTATTCAAATATAGTCACTCAAACATAGTGGCTTAGATGTAGTTATTTGGATTCAGTTAAGGCGTTCGATAAGGTAAGGCTTTATTCGAAACAGTGGTTTGAAGTTATCATCTGCCGAAAAGTCAAACTGATACGACCCTCTTGCACTGTCTTGGTTTTCGTCACGGTATGTTTCCAATACTGCTGAGTGTCGCCTCTCATGATGATTAACTGCCCTGATTCAAGATGAAGCTCAACTTTTTGTTGGACATTTTTGTGTTTCAATACAAACTTGCGAGTGGCACCGAGTGATAACGATGCGATGATTGGCTGTGGACCTAGTTCTGGTTCATCATCAGCATGGTAACCTAGACCCTCATCACCACTAGGATAATAATTTAAAAGGCAGCTGTTAAAGTCAACATTCACCTTATTTTCATACAGCTTTTTTTCAATCAACTGTTTCACGTGAAACACTGCTTCATGCCAAGGTTGGATGCTACGGGTATGACCAGAGTAGGTGTAGGCCAATAAGTCTTTATTATCACTGTTTCCCATCCACACAATTTTACGTGTGGTGATATGAGTTTTCCCAAATAAGGTCACTTTATCTGATTGCCAAGGCAATTGTTTCAATAATTGCTGATACAAGTCACGGTCGTTATGCAGCACCATGCCATAGTCGTTCACAATACCATCGAAGGGTAATAGATTGTCTGAAGGATGCGGCGCAAACAAGTCCATATCAATGGGTTCCAAAATAAATAACGCTACTTAATACGTGATTGCTCAAAGTTAAAAATAACTTCAGCACATGCTTTAGGCGCTTCAATCGGCAATAAGTGTCCATAATCTGATAAAACGATTCTATTTTGGATAGGTACCACACCTTTCCAGCTTTGGCGTACTTTTTCGCTATTGAATATAGAAGGCTTGGCCAGAATCAAATAATAAGGCACTTTTTTCTTATTCAATTTTTTAAGAGCAGGGGTGATGTAAGGAGTCGCAAAATAGCTGGCAAGCTCTTGTTTTGGTGTGAACAATAGACTATAACCTTCTACGCTATTTTGTTTGGCAACTAAACTGTTTTGGGCAAAAATCTTTAAATTAGGATCACTAATACGTTTGAAGGCTCGGTTTTGACGTAAGTTGTCATAATAAGCTTCCACACTATCCCAGTCTGCAGGTTTCACACGCGTACTTTTGAACGGCTCTTTAGTCAATAGAAATAAGCGTGGAATACGATTGAATACTAAAGACTGCTTTTTGGTAAATGTTACAGGATCAATCAAATACAGCGCAGAAAATAAATCAGGACGTTTGGCTGCTGCCATCGCGGTGGCTGTTGCGCCTTGTGAGTGACCAACGCCAATCACAGGTTTATCTTGCGTCTTTTCTAAAAACTCAATGAGGTGGTCTGCATCTTGTTCACGCGTCAACACTTGAGACTCAGGTAAGTCAAACCAATAGCCTTGCATCGCTAAGCTGATAACATCAAATTGCTGACTAAGCTCAGTGAGCAATGGCTCATAAACGCCAACGGGGAAACCATTCCCCCCATAAAAATGCACGACAGGTTTTGAATGAGTTGAATCAACATTGATTCGCTCAAAGAGGTCATAATATCGAGCCTGTTTGCCAGCCAACTCTATCGACTTTTCAAACGGTTGCAAACGATTGACAACAATTCCATTCATACCTTGTTCCTATGACGATTTTGCCTAAATAGTGGGTTATCTTGTTGGGCGATTCAAAAGTATCGAGCAGAATGCTTTAAAGCATAAGCCAATGATGCGCTGATTTGTGAGTGTTTAAGGGGCACCGATACTGAGGCCATGCTTTTTGTGGTTGTTCAACTTATTCATCATCGCCCAAGAAGCCGCCACTTTGACGTTGCCACAGTCCTGCATACACGCCTTGTTTTTCAATAAGTTCATCATGCGAGCCTTGCTCAATAATTCGCCCTTTATCCATCACCACTAGTCGATCAAGTGCGGCAATCGTTGAGAGTCGATGCGCAATAGCGATTACGGTCTTGCCGGTCATCATGCTGTTCAAGCTCTCCGTAATGGCGTGCTCTACCTCAGAGTCGAGCGCACTGGTGGCCTCATCGAGTAGTAAAATCGGCGCGTTTTTTAGCATCACCCGAGCAATGGCAATACGTTGGCGCTGACCGCCAGAGAGCTTAACCCCACGCTCCCCAACTTGGGTATCAAGCCCCTTGTTGCCCTTCGCATCATGTAGCTCTTGAATAAAGCCCCAAGCTTGAGCCTCTTTACAAGCCGCGATAATCTCTTCATCAGTAGCTGTAGGTCGACCATAAGCGATGTTTTCTCGTACAGTGCGATGTAGCAATGACGTGTCTTGGGTCACCATGCCAATTTGCTGACGTAGGCTTTCTTGAGTCACTTCATCAATGGCTTGACCATCAATAGTAATCTTACCGGAGTCGACATCATAAAAGCGCAATAGCAGATTGACCAATGTCGATTTACCCGCGCCTGATCGTCCGACCAGCCCAATCTTCTCACCTGGTTTGATGTCTAAATTAAAGTTATCCAGCAATTTGACATAATTAGGATTGGATGACGGATTGGATGACGGATTCGATGATGGATTGTTTGCCAAAGTGTCAATGTTGAGCGCGTCTTCTGGTGCATCGTCGGCAGTAGCGACTTTTATGCCGGTTACTGCTTTACCCTTGCCCTCATAACCGAAGTCAACGTTTTTGAATGTAATATGACCTTGAGTGACCACCATGGGTTTGGCATTGGGAGCGTCCACGACTTTTTGCGGTGCTGACAAGGTACGGATACCATCTTGCACAGTACCGATACTTTCAAACAAACTTGCCATCTGCCACATAATCCAGTGGGTCATACTGTTCAGACGAAGCGCAATCGCCGTTGCCATCGCAAGCGCACCGACCCCAACATCACCACGTTCCCATAAATACAGCCCAATGGCAGCCGTACTACCAATTAAGGACACACTAACTAAATGGTTAACAAGTTCAAGTCCTGTTACCCAGCGCATCTGACCATGAACCGTTTGCAAAAACTGCTTCATCGCCGTCTTGGCATAGCTCAATTCGCGCCGTGAATGGCTAAACAGCTTCACCGTCATGATATTAGCATAGGCATCAGTAATACGCCCTGTCATTAAGGCACGCGCGTTGGCCTGCGTGCTGGCAGTTTGTCTAAGCTTTGGCAAGAAGTACCACAATGTCAGACCAAACATCACCAGCCAAATGGCAAAGGGTATCAATAATAAACTATCAAGCTTGAATAAAATCACGCCACTGGTCACAAAGAACACCAACACATAAATCATCATATCGACGACTGTGATTACCGTATCACGCACCGCGAGCGCCGTTTGCATCACTTTGGCAGATACTCGGCCTGAGAATTCATTTTGATAAAATTCCATCGATTGACCTAGCATACGCTTATGGAACCGCCAGCGCATCTGCATTGGAAATACGCCTTGGATGACCTGAAAGTGCACCAATGAGGCCAGTGCTACCCAGATCGGGCTAAGTATCAGCACCGCAAACATCATTTGCAAAGTGCCTCTTTTCTCAGCCCACAACGTCGAGGGCGTATACATGCCCATCCAATCCACAAGATCGCCAATCCAAGCGTATAACAGTGCTTCATACACCCCAATACCAGCGGTGAATATCATAAATAGCACCAACCATTTGCGCATGCCATAAGTACACGCCCATAAGAACTTTAACAAGCCATCTTTGGGGAGTGTGATTTTATTTTCGGGAAAGGCGGTAAGTCGAGTTTCAAAGAAATTTAAAAGCTTATTCATATAGATTATCCACCAAAGCGCTATGCAATACGCTGTACCGCAGTCAAATAGCCGGTGCCAAATACAGTTAAATGATTTAAATACTGTTAAAGTTCCATGCCCTCTATAAACCTATGTGCAATTTTAATAAATTTTACGTAATTTGCTTAAAAAATACCTTATATAAGCTGTAATATATTGTTACATTAAATCTTTGGATGATTCAGTCATGGGCTATCTTGTTATTGCTGTACTTTGTAGTGTCGCAGTCTCTGTATTATTAAAGATTTTACGTCAGCACAATGTTGATATTCGTCAAACTATATTGGCAGGCTATCCCGTTGCTTTTTTATTTACAGGACTACTGTTAAGGCCAAATCTTTCTGAGATAGGAGGGTTAGGCAATGCTTGGATTATTATACTGCTATTAGGTATCTTGCTGCCGTTGGTGTTTGTTATTTTAGGCCGCTCAATTGACTCAGTTGGCATCATTGCCACGGATGCTGCACAGCGATTGTCGCTAATTATTCCGATCGTAGCCGCTTTTGCGTTGTTTAACGAGACCTTAACCCTACAACGAACTTGGGGCATATTCCTTGGTTTCTTAGCGTTAGTGGCTTTGGTGTACCGCAAACCCGAGCCGGCTAGAGCGGGTCATTCTATTTATGCAGCGACAACTGCAAATACAAGTGACATGGGCAACAAAAGGTATTCAGTATTTAAAGTCCCGGTAGGCATGTGGCTCATGGGAGTATGGCTTGGATATGGGTTAATCGATATCTTATTTAAGCAAGTGGCCAAACAAGGCGCCGCTTTTCCCTTAACCTTATTTCTGGCATTTGCTTTGGCAGGCGGGTTGCTATTCATTTATTTGCTGGTTAATAAAACCCAGTGGAGTGGCAAGGCATTAGCCTCAGGTTTGCTATTAGGGGGGCTAAATATGGGCAATATTTACGCTTATATTAAAGCCCACCAGATGTTAGCTGACTCGCCAAGTGTGGTATTTACCGGTATGAACGTCGGGGTGATTGCTGTAGCGACTTTAGTCGGTATGTTTGCGTTTAAGGAGACATTGAGTAAGCTCAATCTGTTTGGAATTGTTTTGGCTATTGGCTGTGTTTGTGTGCTTTTTTTGAGTTGATTTATTTTCTAATATTTAGGGCGTGTGGAGCATTCGCAAATTAGCACTGCTGATAGCTAAAATCGTTCCAGACTAGGCGCAAACTGACGCTAATGTCTAGACCTTGGCTAGGTTTGTAACAACGTCTGGGGCGATTTTAGTATCAGCCCGAAGGGGCGGGACTCTTTTTTGCCAATATATGGCGAAATTTTCTAACTTAGAATGACTAAGCGTCAAAAATTTCACTGCATATTGACTAAAAAATAGTCTCCGCCAGTGCCATGGTCGAATGTTCCACACGCCCTAATGAGCTAGCTTATTACAATTAATTTTGAATAGGCAGCATTGAGGTGCACACTTTTCAATACTCAGTTAAAACTTCTCAATAAACTCACTAACCTGCTTACTCAAAATACCCCAGAGTTTTTCTTGAGCGGCTTGACTGCCCCAAGCATTGTGCGGACTGAATATCACTCGAGGGTGATTGTCTCGAGCCAAATTCAGTAAAGGATCCTCTTTTAAGACAGGCTCTTGTTCAAATACGTCGGTGGCATAGCCCATAACCTGCTCCTCTCGAACGGCATCAGCCATTGCTTGCGAATCCACTACACCGCCACGAGCAACGTTAACAACTAGGGGCTTTTTCTTCATTTTGGACAAAGTGTCTTTATTAATAAGATGTTTGGTTTTATCAGTAAGAGGCACATGCAAGCTGAGGAGGTCTGAGCTTTCAAGTACTGTCTCAAAGTCAGTATAATTGTCATTGCGTGGTACTTTACCTTGATGTTCCGCCCACAAGACTTTCATACCAAAAGCTTTAGCAATGTCAGTAACGCGCTTAGCAATGGTACCAACGCCAATAATACCTAACGTTTTATCTTCTAGGTCAATTAATGGCACATCCATCAAGCTAAACTTACCAGACGCTTCCCAGCTACCGTCAATAACTTTGTTATGATAATGCAGGGATGAGCGCATCGCCGCCAACATCAGCATTATGGTGTGCTCAGGGACACTTTTCACCGCATAACCTGCCACATTATAAAGCTCAACCTCATGATCTTTACAAGCTTCGCTATCAACATCATTGATACCAGTGGCGGTTAGCTGAATCAGTTTAAGGTTGGGTAGAGCTGCAATAACTTCAGCATTGATTTTTACTTTATTGGAAAAAATAATATCGGCATCTTTACAGCGTTCAATAATGAGCGCATCGTCCTGCTCGGTATCATCAAAAACCACATAATCGCTAACGCCTTTAGGCGCCGGCAACTCAACATCTTCTAAAAAAGTGCCTCTGTCCAGAAATACCGCTTTCATGGATTATTCCTTATTTTTATATTAACCATAGACTATCACTGTACTTTATAGTTGCAAAGAAAAAATAGTTGCAAAGAAAAATAGTTGTAAAGTAAACCTATAAACAACGGTATCAAAAGTTTATATAACAAGGCAAGCCTGCTAATGCTAACAGTATGGACCTTAGTTTCGCTCAGAATCAATCAATTTTTACGGACTTGTTGAGTTTGTACACATTTTGCACATATGTTGCATATGTTATATATGTAGCTCCATGTATACAGTGAAAATTGCTAAAATAAAAAATAATATCAACAGCTCGTGGTGTTTTTAATGATTGGGTATAGAATTTACGAACTTTGACCTCATTAACGTAGATAGTGCTAATAATCCTTTATAATAGGCAAAAGTTGACAATAGTTGATTCAGCTGATGCCTTTGTTTAATTAAGTGCTTTAAGTTCGATTTAACTAGTTGTTATTTTTATTATTAGGCGTCTGATTATTTAGAGCGCGTACTTGCAAGTTAAACCCTACATTTTAATAAAAGAATTGACTGATTTATGACAATAGCTGCTTTAATTCCCGAATTCGCCGTTGGTCAACGTTATTTATCTGACACTGAGGCCGAGCTCGGCTTAGGTGTGGTCATAGATCTCGATGACCGTTGTGTACATATCCTTTTTGCTCAAAGTGAAGAAACTCGGGTATATGCCAAAAACTCAGCACCTTTATCGCGAGTCACCTTTAAAGTAGGCGATGAAATTACCGACCAAGAAGGGAACACTCATTTAGTAAGCGGGCTTGAGGAAGTGATGGGTGTTATTAAATATCATGTGGAAGGTCATCCACGTGGAATAATGGAAACCCGTTTAGCAGCCAATATCACTTTAGCAAAACCATTAGAACGTTTGCTCGCAGGACGTGTTGAACGTGGCGATTGGTATGAATTGCGTCAAGACATTTTACGCATGCAATCTGCTTTGGCTGCGCATCCGTTAAAAGGTTTTATAGGCGCTCGTGTTGATATTATTCCTCACCAATTATATATCGCTCATGAAGTGGGCAAGCGTATAGCCCCTCGCGTGCTATTGGCCGATGAAGTGGGATTGGGTAAAACCATTGAAGCGGGTCTCATTATTCATCAGCAGCTACTAACAGGCAAGGCACAGCGCGTGCTTATTTTAGTGCCTGACAGCTTGCAGTATCAGTGGATGATTGAGATGCGCCGCCGTTTTAACCTAAATTTTGCCCTATTTGATCTGGTACGTACTGCGGCTATCAAAGAGCATAACCCTGAGCAAAACGTGTTTGCTACTGAGCAGTGTATTATTGCAAGTTTAGATCTATTGCTCGATCACCATGACTTATATGAGCAGGCGATTGAAGCCGGTTTTGATCTATTGGTAGTTGATGAGGCGCATCACTTACACTGGGATCCAGAGCAAGGGGGTAATGATAAGTATGAATTAGTGGCAGACTTCGCCCATGAAACCCCTGGCGTATTACTGTTAACCGCTACTCCAGAACAATTGGGAGTAGAAAGTCATTTTGCTCGCTTAAGACTACTTGATTCAGACCGTTTTGATGATTTAGATGACTTTATCGAAGGACAGGCTGCTTTTTCAGATACAGCAGCTGTGGCTGAAGTATTAATTGATCAAAAGCCATTGTCTGAGGGTCAAATCAAGGCATTGACTCATCTACTAGGCTTTCATGATCCAAATGAGCTGGACAATATTAATGAAGATGACAAATTGCGTACCTATGCGTTAAACCAATTGTTAGACCGTCATGGTACTGGACGAGTGTTGTTCCGCAATACACGCGATAGTGTCCAAGGCTTCCATGGTCGTGCCAGTCGTCCGCATCCTCTGCCTTGTCCAGACAGTTGGATAGGTAGCTATCAAACCTGTGGTAAATTGCGAGAACAGCTTTGGGGCGAAGAAAACCAACCTGATGGGAGCTGGCTTGAAGATGACCCCCGCGTGCCTTGGTTGATTAAACTCCTAAAAGAAGAGCTAAAACAGAAAAAAGTACTGCTGATAGCCCGAAGTGGGGCCACAGTTGAGAGTTTAGAGGCTGTATTAAGGTTACATGCTGGGATTAAAACAGCTATCTTTACTGAGCAGATGAGCCTATTAGAACGTGACCAAGCTGCCGCTTTCTTCTCAGAAGACTCTGGCGCCCAAATCCTATTGTGTTCAGAAATTGGTTCTGAAGGGCGTAATTTTCAATTTGCAAGCCACTTAGTATTATGGGATTTACCTGCCAATCCAGATACGCTTGAGCAGCGTATTGGTCGTCTAGACCGTATTGGACAAAATCATAAAATTACCTTGCACGTCCCTTACATTGAAGGTACAGCACAAGAGCGTATGTATCAGTGGTACCATGATGCGTTAAATATTTTCAATCATATTTCTCCGACTGCACAGACGGTACAAGAACAATTTATCGTTGATTTAAAACCGTTGCTTGAAGGTGAGAACTCTGAAGAAAATCGTGAGGCATTAAAAGAGCTTATTGAGGAAGCTGCTAGCGTTCGAGCAGCTTTAGAAGCAGAGTTACAGTCAGGTCGTGACCGTCTGCTTGAGTACAACTCTTGTCGTCCGCGTGTGGCCAGTCGTATTGCTGATGCCATGAGTGATTTTGATGCCAATAATTTGTTGCCATCTTTCTTAGATCGTTTCTTCTCCTCAGTGAACTTAGATCATAGTGTACAACGCGATGGCTCTTGGATCATTCATCCACCTGAAGCTGAGAATAGTCAGCATACAGATGTTGATAACCTACCTATCTCCGAAGACGGTATGACCATGACCTTTAAGCGTAGCCAAGCATTGATGCGCGAAGACATGGACTTCATTACCCATGAGCACCCACTGATGCTGGCCATTTATGACCTAGCGAATTCTGGTACTTTTGGCAATACCACAGTGGCGATGCTAAAGAGCAATACCATACCAGAGGGTATGTTGCTATTAGAAGTTAACTTTCGAGTAGCGACCATTGCCCCAAAAGTTCTAAATCTTGCTGCTACTTTACCTACTCAAAGCTTACGTGTGTTCTTAGGGGAGCAAGGCGGCGACTTATCAGACCGCATTACTGCCGAAATGATTGGACCACATATTGAACGTTTGGACAAAAACCGAGCACGTCAGGTAGTTAAGGTACGTAACCAAGTTATTGAGTCACGTTACTACGATGCCGAGGCGATTGCTCAAGGCAAACTTGAAAGTATTAGCGCCCAAGCTTTGGCGCGCTTTAGTCAAGTTTGGGAGCGTGAAATTAGTCGCTTAAAACAATTACAACAGGTTAACCCCAACGTCCGTGACGAAGAGATTGAGCGTTTACAGTCTCTGAAAACTCAAGGCGAACAAGCGTTAAATAATCTGTCATTGGTTCCAGATAGTATCCGTGTGTTAGTGGCCATTAAGCCTTAGACCTATAAAGCTATAAAACATTATGCTAAATTTATAGACTTAAAAAAGCCCTCTTTGATTCAAGGAGGGCTTTTAGTTTTTTGGGTTATACGGTACTCTAAACCTATATAAATAATTACTTTAAATAAGGGGATAGCCATGACCCCAGCCATTGATTTAGCCAAAAAATTAAAACTAGACTACCAAATCCACGAATACGACCATGATCCCAGTACAGAGTCGTATGGTATCGAGGCTGCAGATAAACTAGGGATTGAGGCAGCTTATGTATTTAAAACCTTGGTGGTTGAAACCGATACCAATAAACTTGCTGTAGCTATCCTGCCTGTGAGTAACACCTTAAATTTTAAGAAGATGGCCAAAGCTTTGGGCTGTAAAAAAGTTCAAATGGCAGATCCAAAAGTGGTCGAGCGTAGTAGTGGTTACGTGCTCGGAGGGGTGAGCCCCTTAGGTCAAAAGAAGCGACTTACAACCATTATTCACCAGTCAGCAGAAGCATTGACAACGGTTTATGTTAGTGGCGGTCGCCGCGGGTTAGAAATTGAGTTGCCACCGCAGCAATTGGCCAAAACCTTATCCGCAAAATTTATAGACATAATTGACTAGTTATTTATTAACTGGTAAAGCCAGATAATTTAATCCATCATGAGTACCTACTATGCCACATGTTATCGTTCAAGCCACCCCTAATGTCATTATCAAAAACCGAGAAAGCCTACTAAAAAAACTCAATAACACTTTGTGGCAAACAGGACACTTTGGCTCACCAGAGGCCCTTAAAGCCAGAATGCTCGATGTTGAAAATTTTTTAGTGGGTACTGAGGACGATCAGCAAACCGAGGGATTTGTGTATGTGCAATTAAGACTAATGCCAGGACGAAGTCAGCAAATTCGAAATGAATTGTCTGAAAAGCTGTTGCATTGTCTACAGCAAGAGTTACTTAGCTTACAATCCGGAAGGGTTAAAGTACAGTATTGCGTTGAGGTAATTGAACTTAGCGAGGCATACCAAAAAGTTAGAGTGTAACCATTCAAGCCTACTGCACCTATAGCTAAACGAGCGGATATATATTTATAACATTGAAAAAACTTGCTTACGTCATGACGTTTAAACTAGCTTACGTCTGTTTCATTATTTGCATAGATCTTCACTTGCGTATTTCGGCAAAATTACCACTTCTGCTACATAGCCTGCCGCTTTACCATTGGTAGCCATTAAGTTGCGTGAAATACGCAGCTTATAGTTGCCGGTTTCAGGTAGACAGCCTTGATAGACAATGCCACCTTTCCCACCAGATTCTTTGCCAGACGGCATCTGTAAAACACCCACATTTGCAAACTCTGTTGCCCCTATTTTAGGTGTCATATTAATAATGGCATACTGACCCTTCTCAGCATTTAGATTGTAAGATATAGAGTTTAACCCATGTGATAGGGTACCTTGTACGCTAGTAGCTATACTATTCTTAGCAAATATCACATCATTGGTAGCTGGCATTGCTAGGCTTAATTGACTAGCACTTATCATACCCAGTATGAATAGCTTATTGGCTAAAACATAATTGAAATTTATTAAGTTAAATAACATAGCTACCCTTGTTTGTTATTATTAATTTTAATGAGTTTAAGATTCTAAAACTAAAATTATATCGAATAGATATTAAACACATAAGTAATTGAACAAAATTAAATACCTACGCTTTAAAAGTAGAAAAATTTAT
>NZ_JAGLBC010000063.1 GCF_018260395.1 Psychrobacter sp. | reverse complement strand
CTATAATAGTTTTATAAAGACAATAGCTTTAAAACACCTATATCTTTTATAAGTATAAGATATTAAGTACTCAATCTTTTATAAGTATAAGATATTAAGTATTCAAAGCCGTTATCAAACGCTGATGAATACCTTCAAAACCACCATTTGACATAATAATAACTGCATCGTCTTTACCTGTTTGGCCAAGCTTAGACAAAAGATGATCGATGATTTTTTGGGTATCATTCATCACATACTGTCGGTTATTGATATTATCAACGTTACCAATAACTTCGCTCAATCCCCATTCTAAACCTGATGGCTCATACCAAATAACTTCATCAGCGAGTTGCGCAGAAGCTGCTAAATTGTCTTTATGAACCCCAAGCTTCATGGTATTACTTCGTGGTTCAATAATGGCCCAAATTTTAGCTGCTTTTAATTTCTTTTTGGCGCCATCGAGTGTGGTGGTAATGGCAGTAGGATGATGCGCAAAATCGTCAAACACTTGTACTTTACTAGTTGAATTGCCCGATTTATACTCAACATCAGCGATCAATTCCATACGACGCTTAATACCGGAGAATTTAGACAAGGCTGCGCAGGCTTGTTCAACACCAATGCCGATATCATAAGCAGCAGCAACCGCTACCATAGCATTTTCTATATTATGGCGACCGCTCATACCCCAATGAACTTCTCCAGTTAGCATCTGGGTTTGCTCGTCATCATGATAATGTATCAAGAATCGACTGCCATCTTCTTCAATTAACTCAGCTTTCCATACGCAATCTACCGTACCTTGTAAGTTATCAGGCTCTGTAATTTCAGTACGCCAAATAGGGGTCCAACACCCTTTTTCTATCGTAGCCTCTAAACTTGGGGTATGACCCGGCATAATGATTTGACCACTACTTGGAATCATACGAATCATATGATGGAACTGAGTTTGGATAGCATCTAAATCTTTAAAGATATCAGCATGGTCAAACTCAAGGTTATTTAAGATAGCGGTGCGCGGGCGATAATGGACAAACTTTGAACGCTTATCAAAAAATGCAGAATCATACTCGTCGGCTTCTATAACGAAGTAACCGCGTTCGCCTTGATCGTTTTTATCAGAGCCCAGATAACTACTGTGACTAAATGCTTGGGTTAGCTTTTCATTATCGCTATCTACCAAAGGCACGCCACCGATTAAGAAGCCGGTATCAATACCACAGTAGTGTAATACCCAAGCGAGCATGGTAGTGGTAGTCGTTTTGCCATGCGTACCGGCCACCGCTAGCACATGACGGTATTGTAAGACATGCTCTGATAAAAACTGAGGTCCAGAGGTATAGGCAAGCCCTGCATCAAGCATATATTCCACCGCTTCGATACCCCGTTTCATAGCATTACCTACAATTACTAAATCGGGTGCAGGTTGCAAATGACTGGCGGCATAACCCTCTTGAATAACCACACCAGCACGTTCAAGCTGAGTGGACATGGGGGGATAGATATTGGTATCAGAACCAGTCACTTTATGACCTAGATCACGAGCCAATAACGCAAGTGACCCCATAAATGTACCGCAGATACCTAAGATATGAACGTGCATGGAACCTCTAATATGTCTTTAAATAAATGAAAGTTTAACCAAGCGCAAAGCATCAAGCAGTACGATTGCTAATAATGCGCCATAAAACCAGTAAGTTAATAAAAATCAAAACACTAAACAAGATTAAAGCCTGCTCTGGAATAGACATTCCTAAAAAGCGCCAACTTATCTCGGCACATTCACCAGATCCAGATAGTACTTGATTAATCACCTGTTTCATAGGCAGTGCTTCTAACCAATAATCCAGCCCAGGACCACATGAAGGCACTTGATCTGCCGGTAAATGCTGTAGCCAAACATGACGAGCAGCAACACCAGTTGACCATAAGATACCAGCCATTGAGCCTAGCCATAGCAAAAATCGAAACGCTTTTGCTTTTGGATTAGCGATGCCAGCAATCAGTGAAAATAGCCCCATCACCATAAGCCCGATGCGTTGGAATATACATAAAGGGCAAGGCTCAAGACCCTTATAATTTTGTAAAAATAAAATGGCAAAAGCCATGCCAATGATGGCCAAAGCCACTAAAATGAAATTAAGAGCACGGTAAGTCAATAAACGTGGCATGCTGGTTGTTCCTTGGCAAAGGTTAGTTCAGTATTCAATAATGCCTAAATATATAATTTTAATTCTTTATAACGGCAAATTTATTAGCGATACTGCTGAATATACTCATAAAAATCTTGCTTGTCACTTTGCTCAAGATCCTGATGTTGTATCCAAGACTTTTCCGCCAACACTTCATATTTAGCTTGAGTCTTTGGACTCAAAGAATTACGCATGATAGTTTCACGATGTTGCACCGCTAAGGCATAGCCTAAATTCCAAGTACTGCCTAAACGTTCAGTATCTGCTAAAACTTGAGCCGATAAAGTAGCGTCTGGATATACCGCTTTGCCCAACATAAGTGTCACTGCTACTCGGTAATTATTGCTACCATATTCAGCATCAAGCAGGGCAGCAAAAGGAAGCATGGCTTCTAAATGTTTTCTCATCCACTCTGATAACTGTAAGTCACCGTCACAAGTATTAATAGTTAAGCCAGGTTCACGGCCATTATTAACCACTTTCTCAATGTTCTCAGTCAATAAGTTATCTTCTTCAGGCAGAAGTTCAGGTGAATCAGTCAGTAAACAATATAGCGCTAATACTTCTAAGAAACAGGCAGTGGATACTCGAATACCAATGTCACTATAGGGGTCTAAATCGACCGCTCTAAATTCAACATAAGCAATGCCACGAGCTTCTAAGGCATGACTTGGAGCTTCTTCTGACTGTGCAATTTGCTTAGGACGAATAGGGCTATAGTACTCATTTTCAATTTGTAGAATATGATCGTTAATCTGAATAGGATTGCCATTTTCATCATCTAGTCCTAACTCACTAAAGCCAGAAAAAGGGGTGTTGATAGCCTTTCTAAGCCCTGATACGTATTCAGGAAGATTATTGTAGCGAATATCTAGCTGATCTTGCACACTATTGGTATAACCAAGTTTACTCATGCGCAAGCTTGTGGCTTTTGGCTTAAAGTAAGTGGTGTTATTCAACAGCGATAAGTCATGTTTGCGGCCGGTAAGGAAGCAAGGACACACCGAAGGACTAGCACCTGTGAGGTATAATACCAAGCTGCTCATGCGCTTAAAGTTACGAATCAGACCTAAATATTTGTCATTTTTGAACTCGGTTAATGACTCATTACGTTGCTGTGACGGTAGGCTCTCACGCCATGCTTCAAACAAATTATCGCCAAAAGATAAGTTATAATGCAGGCCAGCAATAGTTTGCATACGGCGGCCATAACGAATCCCTAGACCACTTCGGTATAAGGTTTTTAGACGACCCACATTAGAGGTGCCATATTCGGCCAAAGGAATATCATTGTCATCAGAGGACAGCATGCACGGCATAGATAATGGCCACATCAATTCGCCCTCTTGTAACGATTGATATACCAACACATGCAGTTCGCGAAGCATGGTTAAGGTTTCAGCCACTGTGGGCTTAGGGGAAGTAATCAGTTCTAACAAGCTTTCAGAATAGTCGGTGGTGATATAAGGGTGGGTTAACTTCGAACCTAAAGATTCTGGATGCGGCGTTTGGGCAAGAAAACCGTCAGACTGCATTCTTAACCCCTCTTTTTCAATACCACGCAGCATACCCGATAGGTGTTTGCTGGATAACCAAGAAGGTACAACAGGATGGCGGTTTGGGCGTGAGGAGGAGGCAGTTACTTCAGACATACTATAATCTCAAAATCAAATAGGCACCTCACTGGTCATCAACTAAGCAAATCATTTGCTAATCAAATTATTAACTAAGCAACTCAGCTAATCATCATCCAAGCAAAAGATTAAAGAGGCTTAATTCAGGCAGTGGCGGCACAGTAGTTTTTATAGGCACAATGAGGCCATTTATATATCGATTTAGTGTAGCTTAAACCTATCAAAAAATCATGTGTGTTTACAATTGACAGCCATAATCAAAGTCAAATCCTCCTTAGCTCTGGCCGTATAAGTTAAGGAAGGATCTTATAAAATCTATAAAAAAATAACCACTACAATACTAAATCAAAGCTTGTAGTGGCCATTATAAAATTTTATATCACTAAATTGGCTTGCAACAAATAAGGTCGTTTAAAGCCATAGCGGGTCACAATTATAGTTGAATTGACTTAAATCAACTGTAGACTTGCTGTTTAAATGTCTGTGATTAAATTATAGTGCTTAAAATTATAGTGCTTAAAATTCAAGTGCTTAAATAGAGAAAGAAGAGCCACAGCCACAAGTTGTTGTCGCATTCGGGTTAGTGACCACAAAGCGAGCACCTTCTAAGCCTTCAGTATAGTCTACTATTGAGCCTTGTAGATACTGATAACTTAATGAATCGACCAGCAAAGTAACATCCTCGTTTTCGAAGTTGGCATCATCTTCGCCCACTTCATCAGCGAAATTGAACCCGTATGAAAAGCCTGAACAGCCCCCACCAGTGACATACACTCGTAGCATTAGGTTGTTATCGCCTTCTTCTTCACGTAATCTGCGGACTTTATTGGCCGCACTGTCAGTTAGGGTAATGGTTGTCATAGCATCCTCGTAAAGTGTGCAAACTTCACTTAACGTAAAATTTGAAGTTGGTGCTTCAGCTGCCCAAGACTAAAAGAAATTGTAATTTTAAAACGGCTGACTTTAAAGGTAAGTTATTATAAATAAAATTTATTTTTGGCTTATTTTAAACTCAGCGGCGGATAAATTTTTTATAATGGATAAGCCTCAATGACGGCGCTTTGTTTATCAAGGGCATTGCTTATCAAAGACATTGGTTATCAAGGACATTGAAAGGTCATGACCAACTGTTGATTTTACGGTTATTTAAATTATTAGTCATTCAGTATAGCATAATGAGGCATAATGCTTGGTTTTCAATATGCCTTAGCTGCTAAACTGTGCCCTTTTTGTTGCAAGTTTTATATCAGCTCGATTCAACCGAAATATACTACTTATTCTGCTTAGCATTAACCAAAAGTGATTGATATCCATGATTGAATTTAACAAAGTCAGTGTCCGCCGTGATGGCAGAGTACTTTTTTCAGACGCCACCTTTCAGATACATCCTGGTCAAAAAGTGGGGCTAACCGGCAACAATGGTACCGGAAAATCTACTTTATTTGGGGTAATACTGACTTATATGGGTGAGCGTACTACGGATGAGTTAACTGTGGATGCTGGTAATATTAGCATTCCAAGTGGCTGGGAAGTGGCGCACATGGCGCAGGAAGTTGAAGGTAGCAGTCAGCCTGCTATAGATTATGTGTTAAGTGGCGACAAAGAGTGGTATGAGCTCAATGGCAAAATGATGGCACCGGATAGCTTAACTGATGATGAAATTGCTCAATTGTATCAACGTTTTGATGACATCGATGGCTATCGTACTCCTACCACAGCCGCACAGATAATGGCGGGTTTGGGATTTCAGCCCAACCAACACGAGCTGCCTGTGAATGACTTCTCTGGAGGCTGGCGCATGCGCCTTAATTTGGCAAAAACTCTGATGAGTCGAGCTGACTTATTGCTACTCGATGAGCCAACCAACCACTTAGACTTAGACGCTATCTTATGGCTTGAGGATTGGATTGCTAAATTCGATGGTACCGTGCTACTTATCTCGCATGACCAAACTTTCTTAGATGCCACCATTGGCTATATTTTGCATGTCGAAAATCAGCGTCTGACTATGTATACCGGCAACTACTCACAGTTTGTCCGCACCCGTAGTGAACGTTTAGCACAGCAGCAACAAGCTTATGAGAAGCAAGAAACCACACGAGCCCATTTAGAGGACTTTGTGCGCCGTTTCCGTGCCAAAGCTTCTAAAGCCAAGCAAGCTCAAAGTCGATTAAAACAACTGGAGCGCATGGCGGATTTATCGCCAATAATGGCAGACAACCCTTTTACTTTTCAATTTTATGAACCCAGTCATATGAGCTCGCCCTTGATCACTTTAAAGTCAGCTGATATTGGCTATAGTGATACGCCTATCTTAAAAAATGCCAGCCTTCAGATTACGCCCGATACTCGTATTGGCCTATTGGGTATGAATGGAGCCGGTAAATCCACCTTAATTAAAGCCTTGGTCGGAGAACTTGAGCCGTTAACGGGCAGTTATAAAGTATCGGATACGCTACATATTGGCTACTTTAACCAGCATCAGATGGACAGCTTGGATGCTGAAGCGACGCCAATGATTATGATGCGCCGTATTGCTGGTAAGACTTCTGATGCAGAATTGCGCTCGTTTTTGGGTAGCTTTGACTTTCGAGGCGACCGTATTGATACCCCAAGTAAACTGTTCTCTGGTGGAGAAAGGGCGCGCCTGACCTTGGCATTAATTGTATGGCAGAAGCCTAACGTTTTGGTACTTGATGAGCCAACCAACCACTTAGATTTACAAATGCGTCAGGCATTGACTATGGCCTTGCAAGGCTTTGCTGGTGCTGTGGTTTTGGTCTCGCATGACCGAGAGCTTATCGCTAATGTCTGTGATGAGCTGTATTTGGTGCATGCAGGTAAGTTAAATGAATTTGAGGGTGATGTTTCAGATTACGGAAAATGGCTGTCCGAACAACGTAAATCAGATGCCAAATACGCCGCAAAAGAGTCTCGCGATGCCAAATCAGCGTCTAATGAAGCGGCTAAAAAAGCAGAAGCAGAAAGAAAAGCTGCCGAAGCCAAAGCTAAGGCTCTTGCAGAAGAGCCGCAACTCAATAAAGAAGAGCGCCGTAAACTGGCCGCAGAGCAGCGTAAACTGACTGCGCCGATTCGCAAACGTATTGAACAAGCTGAAAATAAGTTGGATAAATTAGCCATTGGGCTAAATGCACTTGAACAAAAGCTGGCCGATACCACACTTTATGAAGACGCTCGCAAAGATGAGCTTTTAAAGTTGTTAGATGAACAAACGACACTAGAGCAGCAGCAATCCAAGCTTGAAGAAGAGATGCTAATGGCAATGACTGAGCTTGAACAGTATGAGCAATAAGTCATATTAGCTAGTTAATAAAGCTTAGCAATTGATTGAGTCAATTGCTTAACCCACAAAAAGAGCTTGATTATACAGGCTCTTTTTTTTAAGACATAAATTCTTATTTAACATAGTTAACAACCGTTTTTGCTGAGCATAGCTCTGCTTTTTATCATGAGTCTTAAGTAAAGATAAAGCCAGAATACCAAATAGGATATTAAAAAGTAATACAGATTAAATGTCAAAAAACCTATAGTGTGTAACTAACTGAGCACTTACACTAAAGGTAAGGATTCATAAGGTCATAGGTAGTAAATCATCTATAAAAGAATTAAATCACATAAACTTTGGTTATTGGACCGTGAAATATAAATGAATAGCCCTTATATAACAAGTTATGAACGGGCACTTAGATTAGATTGCTTAAAAGGATAACAATAATGGCAGAAAAAAGTTTTTACGATGCTTTGGGCGTTAGCAAAGATGCCTCAGAAAATGATATTAAAAAAGCCTACCGTAAGTTGGTGCGTAAGTATCACCCTGATGTGAGCAAAGCTAAAGATGCCGACGAAAAAATTGCAGAAATTAACAATGCTTATGAAACCTTACGTGACCCCGAAAAACGAGCTCAGTATGATGCTATGCAGGCCAATCCCTTTGCCGGTGGCTTTGGTGGCGCAGGTGCAGGAGGCTTCGGCGGTGCTGGCGGTCAAGGCGGTTATAGATGGGAAGATATCAAAGATCAGTTTGGAGAAGGAGCGCCCTTCGGCAGTGGTAGTTTCCGCTTTGATGATATATTCTCAGCATTTGGGGCTGGCAAAGGTGGCGCAAGATCCTCACGCCAATCTGCTCAGCCGGGCTTCGAAGGCTTTGATCACTTTGGTGGTGCTTTTGCCGATGCTGGTCCAGCGCCAGGGCAAGACCAACACGCTGAGATCAATGTCAGTCTAGATTCAGTATACAACGGCGATGATTATAGCATCAAATTAAATGTGCCAACGCGTCAAGCAGATGGCACGGTTAGTCAAGAACAAAAAACTTTGAAGATTAAAATTCCTAAAGGCATTACTGAAGGCAAGCAAATTCGCTTAAGTGGTCAAGGTGCGGCAAGCTATGGCGGTGGCAAAAACGGTGATTTGTTTTTAAAGGTAATGATTAAGCATGAGGATAATATTCGCTTAGAAGGTGCTGATGTGTATCAAACGGTGAATATTGCCCCTTGGGAGGCGGCATTGGGTGAAAAGATTAACATCAATACCCCTGCAGGAACCTTTGGTATTACTATACCTAAGAACAGTAAGTCTGGTAGTCATCTAAGGGTTAAAGGTAAAGGCATACCTGCAAAGGAGGCAGGTGACTTATATCTGACATTGAATATTGTTAACCCAGAGATTAGCACAGAAGCCCAAGAGAAGGCGTATGCGGCTCTAAAACAAAGCTTTGCTGATATCAGCATACAGCGCTAACGCAGTTAAAAAAATTATAAGAGGGACGGTTATCATGAAACACTCTAATGAATTTAACGATATTATTATGACCCTAGATGAGCTCATTACTGTTTGTGGTGCTGAGCGTAATTGGGTAATGGCGTTAATAGAAGAGAATGTCATTGAATATGATGTGCCAGAGACCCAACAATTTACTGGCTACCAGCTGGCAATTGTGCGCCGAGCATCACGTTTAAGTCGTGATTTTGATGCCAGTATTCCGGCAATTGGTTTAATTTTAGAGTTGTTAGAAGAGCTTGAGCAACTGCGTCAGTTTAAACGACAGCATCAGTCTCAAACCCAGTTAGTGCAAACAATTGAGGTTGAGATTCAATCCAAATAACGGTTTAAGCTAGCCATAAATACAAAATGCTAAAAAAGGCTCTAATCTAATGATTGGAGCCTTTTTCATAGCTATAGAGTTGTCTAAAGATACAGTCTGCAATATAAGATCAGTATTGAATTTTAAACCAACTTCTAAACAGCTTTATTTTTCATCACAGGATCAGCAGCTGCAGTAAATAATACGTCAGTTGACGAGTTAAGAGCTGTTTCTGCTGAGTCTTGGATAACGCTAATTATAAGACCAATGGCCACGATTTTCATAGCGATATCATTTGGAATATTAAATAAGCTACAAGCCAATGGAATTAATAATAAAGATCCACCTGGTACACCTGAAGCACCACAGGCACTTATGGTAGCCACAACGCTTAGTAATAACGCAGAGCCGAAGTCAACTTCTATACCTAAAGTTTTAGCTGCTGCTAAGGTTAATATATTAATGGTGATAGCTGCCCCAGCCATGTTGATTGTGGCCCCTAAGGGTAGGGTTACAGAATAAGTGTCTTCGTGCAGACCAAGCTTAGCAGCTAAGTTCATATTTACGGGAATGTTTGCCGCTGAAGAACGTGTAAAAAAAGCTGTGATACCTGACTCACGTAAGCATTGAAATACTAAAGGATAAGGGTTTCTGCGGATATTAAAGGCCACAATAATCGGGTTAACCACCAACGCGACAAATATCATACAGCCTACCAATATAAATAGCAGATGCGCATATCCTTTTAAGGGCGCAAACCCAGTATCAGCGATGGTATTAGCAACCAATCCTAATATACCAATCGGGGCTAAGGAAATCACAAATTTAACAACACTTGATATGGCGTCAGATAAGTCAGCGACCATGGTTCGGGTAGTAGCAGATGCCTGACGTAGAGCAATACCGATGATAATGGCCCATGCCAAAATACCGATATAGTTAGCAGTAACAAGCGCATTGACAGGGTTATCTACTAAATTCATAAGCAGGGTGGTTAACACTTCTTTTATGCCTGATGGCGGAGCACGGTCTGCTACTGATTCAATGGTATGTAAATCAATCAACTCAGTCGGAAAAATAAAACTGGCAGTAACCGCA
The DNA here is from genome assembly GCF_018260395.1 of Psychrobacter sp. Lineage (GTDB taxonomy): Bacteria > Pseudomonadota > Gammaproteobacteria > Pseudomonadales > Moraxellaceae > Psychrobacter. The sequence continues at coordinate 2,884 of NZ_JAGLBC010000063.1, read as the reverse complement.
GTTAAAGCCGCTAAAAAGGTGCCGAAGATATACATAATAATAACAGGTCTAACATGAGCTTCACTACCACTTTGGTGTTTGCTCACTGCTGCTATAACTAGAATAAAAACCAAGATAGGAGCAACTGCTTTTAGAGCCCCAACAAATAAAGTACCTAATAATCCAAGTGCTATGCCAGCGGATGGTGCTAACCAACCAATTAAGATACCTATTATCAATCCAATGATAATTAATGGCACTAGACCAATGCGTTGATACATGTCAATAAGGGCTCTCATAAGCTCTCCGTAAAAGTACTGAGTTGACATAAAACAGTACTAAATCATAAAAAATAAAAGTATGCGCAACACAAGCTCATAGCCAGTGCAGAGATGTTTTTAGGTTACGTTTTTGATTCGCAGATAGGCTTTCTAAAGCCATTGATATTAACAATCTGATAGCTTTTGTTCATTTAAGCCTTATCCTATAACCAGATAATGCAGTGATTATACAAAACTTAAATTTGTCTGCAACAGATAACTAAAAATAAGATAGAAAGACAGGATATGACAGATGAAAAAATCAGTTAATCGGAAAGTAAATTAGTTCAAATCCTAAGTCACGATAAATTCGATATTTGTCACGACCTTGTTGTTTACTAGTTTCGTCTGAGGTAATGATTTCTAAGATTTTTTCAGGCAAAGTGCCATGAGTAGAGATAGGAGGTGCAGTAGGAGCAAGATTAAGCACTACACCGTCAAAGTCAGGTATCATTTTTTTGACCAAGGTCACTGGTGCAGAAAGCTTATCTAAAGTAATAACATCTTCCAATATGAGGTTATGAGGAATAAAGCTGGTGGCATCAAAACTCCACAGGTGTTCGTCTAAGGCAGTCAGACGCTCAGTTTGATCATCAATAATGAGTAAACTGTGGTCGCTTTTAGTCAATACCGTATGGGTCAATCGGCACACAAAATTTAGCACCGCATCAGCATCTAGAGCTGAGGCAGTGCTTGAGGTGATGTCATGTTGCTTAAAGCGCTCACCAAGAACGTAAAAACTAATTTGCATAGGTAGTATCTATACTATTGCTCAGACATATTTTTTAGATACTGCATAAATAAAGGTACCGGACGACCAGTTGCCGCTTTTTCTTTACCCGAGTTCCAAGCAGTACCAGCAATGTCTAAGTGAGCCCATGCTTGCCCTTCTTTGATGAAGCGTGATAAAAAGCAAGCTGCAGTTATCGCACCCGCTGCTCGGCCACCGATGTTCTGAATATCTGCAATAGGCGAGTCCAACTGACTTTGGTATTCATCATCTAGTGGCATATGCCAGATTAAATCGCCGGATTGATCACTGGCGTTTTCGAGTTCAAATAGAACATCTTCATCGTTACTAAAGACCGCTGAACGCACATGACCTAACGCAATAACACAGGCACCAGTTAAGGTGGCCACATCGATAATGGCACGTGGATTGTAACGTTGTACATAGCATAAAGTATCTGCCAGTACTAAACGACCTTCAGCATCGGTGTTTAAGATTTCAACGTTCATGCCGTTCATGGCTTTTACGATATCGCCTGGACGAGTTGCTTCACCGGATGGCATATTTTCCGCACACGCTAGAGCGCCCACAACGTTGATCGGAAGACGCGCTTCACATAATGCTTTTATGGTTCCAAGTACCGAAGCTGCACCACCCATGTCGAATTTCATTTCGTCCATAGCTGCGCCAGGCTTAATTGAGATACCGCCTGAATCAAAGGTCACCCCCTTACCGACTAATACGATAGGCGCGTCATTATCAATGTCTTCAACGTTGCTATCTTTCGATTTAGCGGCTTTCGTTTTAGACGTCTTCTTCGGTAGTTTATCTGTTACTGCTTTTAAGTTATTGGTCAAAGTATCGACAAAGCTACTATTATTAGTATCGATAGTTTCAGATACTAGGTTTTTGCCTTGATACTCAAGGATAACCAGCTGTCCTTCACGAACTGAGCCACGAGATACAGACAAGAAGCAGTTCATACCCAGCGCTTCCATTTTATTTTCACCTAAAACAGTAACTTTTAATAGGTCTGGATAGGCTTTTGCCAAGTCTTTGGCTTGTTCTGCCATATATTCTGGGAAACATATATTGCCTGGTTCATTGCCTACATCACGTGCCAACGATTGACCGCTATGAACAGCTGTCACATAGTCCACGGTGGCTTGCTCAACGCTCGCTGAAATTAAAGTAATTTCAGTTAGTTTAGGTTCACTGTTTTCAGATTTATATTTATCAAAACGATAGCTTGCATTGAGTAACTCCAATGCCAATTGCTGTAGGCTTTCATCTGATAAGTCATCGCCAATAGCTACTGCTAGGTTAGTAACGCGATGCTGTGTATTTTTATAAATAGCTGTGGCAATCTTTTGAATAGAGGTTGAATTAATTTTTTCAGGCTTACCCACACCAACTAGCATAAGCTGTAAGGGCGTTTTTTTGGCATCTGCTGATAATGCGAAGTCAGCGACCGTTTCGCCAAGTTTACCTTTAAAGCCAGACACTGAAATTAAGTCCTCAATGCGCTGCTGATAGAGCTCTAACTCTTTAAAGCTGCCAATAATATTTGCTTCGTCATCTACCAATACTGCTAGGCAATGGCTTTGAGTCTCATTAGAGGTAGATTTTTTTAGTAATTTTTTTGTAGCCAGTTTTGGCAAAGTTTTATTAACTGATATAGTTAAGCTCATAATACTTCCTATGTTTTATATAATGAATTTATTATTGGTGAGACAGCTTTTACATTATTAATGGTGTACTTAGATTTGCACTGAATATTTCTTACATCATATTTGACGGACTTATATTTGACAGATTCATATTTGACAGATTGTTGATAATTAGATTATGACTT
>NZ_JAGLBC010000062.1:2955-12943 GCF_018260395.1 Psychrobacter sp. | reverse complement strand
TCCTAATGAGGTATTCTTTAATATCTAACGTTGCACTTGGTCTGTTAATCTAAGTTAGCATATATCTTAAAAAATTTTAATAAAGTCAAATTTATCAGTAATATGCACCGTTTTTACTTTTGAGGCTACATACTTATTAGTGTCTTGCACAATTGAGAACGATAAGACCCTAAACAAATAGTGTTAATTTGACGTATAATTTAAATAATTTTTTTATTTATCCAAACCAATGTGTTTGCGAGACTGATATGACTAGTAATTCTGATCCCAATAAAAAACTTCCTAATGATATTCCTGCGGTCACTACTTCTAATAATCTAGAATCAGAGCAAAGTGCTACGTCTGATAAAAAGGATGCTGTTTCTAATTCTGAATTCATACCCTATAGCACTGAAGCTGTTAAATCGAAACCCAAATGGATTTGGCTTTTACCTTTACTGCTACTTACATTATTGATGGGTTTATTTGCAGGTCGGATGTGGGGAGAAAAACAGCCTAAAGGTAGCGACGCAAATTCAGAAAGATCGGTATCTCCTCAAATGAGTACTGCTACAGGTGTCACTGAAGTTGAAAAAGAGGTGACCTCTAAACCTGTCCTTACGGTAGAGACAGTAACCCCATCTCAGTCTAGTGTGGCTAACGATTTGACAGCCGACGGTACTATTAGTCCAGAAACCACTTCAACCGTTAATGGCAAAGTTAATGGCGTGGCTATAGACAGAGTACTGGTAAGAGAAGGCGACCCTGTCAAAAAAGGACAAGTACTCGCAGTATTTGATACGGATGCCATGAAGCAACAATTAATCCAAGCCCAAGCAGAATTGGCTGAAGCTGAATCGAGTTATGATTTAGCCAAGCGTGATGCAGAGCGCGTATTACCTTTACTTAAAATAAATGCCATTAGTCGCCAAGAAGCCGATCGTTATGTGGCCACAGCCAATCAAGCAGCAGCATCGGTTGCAGCCTCAAGAGCTCGGCTGAATAACCAAAACTTAAATATGCAAAACGCAAATGTTACTGCACCGGTGAGCGGCGTCATCAGTAAAAAAACAGCCAATGTTGGTAGTGTGCCTGGACCTGAACCTCTGTTCACCATTATTGAAGAGGGAAAGCTTGAATGGCAAGCACAAGTAGATCCGAATAAAGTAGGTCAAATCAATGTTGGTACGCCGGTAGAAGTCAGCTTACCTAATAACCAAAGCGTCATGGGTAAAGTAAGCCGGATTTCACCGACTGCAGAAAATGGAAGCCGTCAGATTACAATTTTTGCTTCATTGGCTAGAAACCCAAATGCAAGAGCAGGGATGTATCAACGAGGTACTTTCAAATTAGGTAATGATGCAAAAATGACGATACCCGTTAGCGCGGTAGTTACACAAGATGGCTATGATTATGTGATGCAGGTAAAAGCGGTAAAAGATGCCAACCGCAATACTATTTACCGAGTTAGCCAAGTAAAAGTTAAACTCGGCGAACGTCAAGGTGATCGTGTGGTCTTGCTTGAGCCGCTTTCAGGTGCAGGGAATATTGTGCGTCAAGGGGGTAGCTTCTTGAGTGATGGCGATATCGTTCGTATTGCAGAAACGACGCCAAAACCTGTAGCCTAACCCAAAGCTGTAGCTTGGCCAAAACCTATTGAAACGTTCAGCCCCAGTTAATCGTAAAGCCGTAAGCTAATGTTGACCCTATTCTCCGCAGGAAGCACTTTATGAGCCTTAATGTCTCAGCCTATTCCATCAGAAATCCTTTAGTTGCGATACTTCTATTTATACTACTGACCCTAGGTGGTATTTATGGATTTATGCAAATGAAGGTTCAGCAATTTCCTGATATTGACTTCCCAGCTGTGGTCGTCACCGTTACTCTGCCAGGCGCTGCGCCAAGTCAGTTAGAAAATGATGTGGCAAAAAAGATTGAAAATAAAATTGCCAGTATCGAAGGCGTTAAGCATATCAACTCTACCTTGCAGACTGGGGCCGCCACCATTTCGACTGAATTTGTGTTAGAAAAAGACATCCAAGAAGCTGTCGACGATGTTCGCTCTGCTGTGGGTGAAGTACGCGGGGAGCTACCGGCGGCAGCGAATGACCCTATTATCAGTAAGCGAACCACTGCAGGACTTCCTGTTGCTACCTACTCTGTGTCTGCAGAAGGGGTAAGCGGGGTCGATATGTCTTGGTTTGTTGATGACGTGATTAATAAGCGCTTGTCAGATATTAAAGGAGTCGGTGCAGTAAGCCGTGTTGGTGGTCTGAATAGAGAAATTAAGGTTGCTGTAGATCCTGAAAACTTAAATGCGTTACAAATTCCAATTGCTCAGCTATCACAGCAAATTACCAATATTCAGCAGGATACTTCAGGTGGTGAGGCCAAAGTGGGTAACAACACTCAGACCATTCGCGTACTTGGGGGTGTTGACAACGCACGTGAGCTTAATGAGTTGCAAATTGCAGTCCCAACAGGGGGCACACAAAGCTTAGGATCAATCGCCCAAATCACAGACGGCTTTGCTGACCCAAGTTCTGAGGCGCAATTAAACGGCAATACGGTAGTGGCGTTTAATGTCACCCGTAGCCGCGGTGCTAGCGAAGTAGAAGTGGTCGAAAAAGTCGATGCTGAACTTGCCAAACTGCAACAAGAAATGCCCAATTACACCATCACTAAAGTATTTGATCGTGCCACACCTGTTGCAGATGATTACCATGCTTCCTTAAAAATGCTTATTGAAGGCGGTATATTAGCTGTGCTAGTGGTATTTTTATTCCTGCGTAACGTTCGCGCCACCATTGTCGCTGCGGTGGCACTGCCCTTATCTGTTATTCCGACCTTTTTAGGGATGTATTTATTTGATTTTAGTTTAAATATTATCAGCTTGCTGGCATTGTCATTGGTCATTGGAGTATTGGTGGATGACGCGATTGTCGAAGTCGAAAACATCATGCGCCATCTTAGAATGGGAAAAACGCCTTATGAGGCTGCGATGGAAGCTGCTGATGAAATTGGTCTAGCAGTAGTGGCAACTACTTTTACCTTAATTGCTGTGTTTTTGCCAACGGCCTTTATGAGTGGTGTGGTTGGGCAGTTTTTCCGTCAATTTGGCTGGACAGCTGCTATTGCCATATTTGCATCATTGTTGGTTGCCCGTTTGGTTACCCCCATGATGGCCGCTTATGTTTTAAAACCTGAAGCCAACTATGTCGAAAAAGACAGTTGGCTTATGCGTCAATATCTTAAGACAGTCAGTTGGACAATACGCCATCGCTGGTTAACGCTTAGCGTAACCCTAGTGCTGTTCATGGCCTCATTAACGTTAGTAAAATTATTACCAACGGCCTTTATTCCTGACAATGATATTAACCAAACGCGTGTTGGTATTGAGCTGACGCCAGATGCCAGTTTAGAAGATACCGCTCGTATTACTGCTTTGGCACGTGAAAGAGTCATGCAGGTTGATGGCGTCACAGATGTACTAAGCGTCGTGGGCGACCCCCAAGCGGCTAGTATGGATTCACGCTCAAATCAAAGCGCTGCCAAGAACCAAGCCAGTCTAGATATTATTTTGGCGCCAAGAGGTGACCGCGTCACCAAAACCCAAATTGAACGCCAAATCACCGATGTCTTAACCGATGTGCCCAGTGCACGTTTTAATGTCGGGCTATCTAGTGGCGGCGAAACCGGCTATAGTTTTTCATTGACCAGCTCAAACCCAGAGTTATTGGAACAAACCGTTCAGCAAGTCCTGACTGAAATACGATCGCTGCCGAACACCGGCAACGTGACCAGTAACCGCAGCTTACCTATGCAAGAATTGTCTGTTTTGCCTGATAGAGTTGCTTTAGCAGACCGCGGTGTGACCACTCAAGGCATTGCAGATACGTTACGTATTGCTACGCTTGGTGACTATGAGCAGCGCTTATCTAAGCTCAATTTAGATACTCGCCAAGTCCCGATAGTGGTGCGATTGACAGATAAGGCTAAGGATAATATCAGTCAACTTAGTGACTTATATGTACCGACTAGTCGAGCAGGCACATCCCCTGCCCGTATCGGTGAGGTTGCTGAGTTATCATTTGGTACCGGCCCTTCACAAATCCGCCGTTTCGATCGTGAACGCGCTATCCAAATAAGTGTTCAGCCTGGATCTGGAGAGCTTGGAGAGCTTATTAAGGCCGTTAAATCGATCCCTTCATTACAGCCAGACCGTCTGCCTAGTAGCATTAGCGTGATCGATCAGGGTCAAGCAGAGAGCATGGCAGAACTTATGAGCGGATTTGTTATTGCCATGATTGTCGGTATCATCTGTATCTTTGGGGTGTTAATGCTGTTATTTGGTAAGGTATTACAGCCCTTTAGCATCTTAATGGCATTGCCTTTATCTATTGGCGGTGCGTTTGTGGGCTTAGTGTTGACCAATAGCAGCTTATCTATGCCATCGATGATTGGTTTTATTATGCTGATGGGTATTGCCACCAAAAACTCTATCTTATTGGTAGATTATGCCATTATCGCTGAGCAAGACTTGGGGTTAAACCGCTTTGATGCGTTGATCGACGCGTGTCATAAGCGTGCTCAGCCAATTATTATGACGACTGTCGCTATGGGTGCAGGAATGTTGCCATTGGTGTTTGGTTGGGGTTCGGCAGATCCTACCTTTCGTCAACCGATGGCCGCCGCTGTATTGGGTGGACTGGTCACTTCAACGCTACTTAGCCTAATTGTAATCCCTATGGTCTATACCTTTATGGACGATATCTCAAAACAATTACGCAAATGGTTTCGTCCGAATGGACCTGCAAATAAAACCGCTTAGAGCATTACATTGCTATTTTTGCGTCATAATGCTGTTATGCGATAAACGTGTTATTTGATAAGCGAGTTATTTGATAAGTGTGAATTACGCTAAAGATTCGATAAAGGTGTAATGACTTACTGACCAGATAACACTGTGGTGATAAAGTCTGTGAATTATGCTTAGGTTTTATCACTTTTAAGCTTAGTGACTTTTAAGATTAGTTACTTTTAAGATTAGTTACTTTTAAGATTAGTCACTTTTAAGCTTTTTAAGGTTCGTCGCTTGATAATGCAATATAACTTATGACAGCCTCTTTTAAAATAAGGTACCTTTATTATGCTCTTCTCTAAACTTGCTTATGTATATCCTTTGACGTGTCTATTATTGATGGGAGGTGCAGTGAGTACTGTGCAAGCCGCAACTTATGATATCGACCCCACTCATGCCAATATTCGATTCGCCATTGACCATTTTGGCACGTCTACGAATACCGGTGGGTTTTATAATTTAACGGGAGAAGTTGAGTATGAGCCGAAGCAAAAATACGGCAAAATTTCTATAATTATTCCTTTAGATAAGATTAATACAGGCAATAGTGAGTTTGATGAGACGCTTAAAGGAAAAGATTTTTTTGAGGTAGAAAAATTTCCTATTGCTAAGTTTGAGTCTACTCAATGGCACTTTTCAGACCAACCTTCATTATTTGGAAGGTTATTTGGCGCCAATAACCAGCAATCGTCTTTGCCTGTCACACAGATTGATGGCAATTTAACTTTACATGGCCAAACGCATCCTGTTACCTTACAAGCGACTAAATTTAACTGTTATCTAAGCCCCATTCTGAAAAAGTCAGTATGCGGCGGCGACTTCACAACCACTATTGATCGTACCCAGTGGGGCATAAGTAAATATGTGTTATTAGGAATCACCAAAGATGTGGTGTTGAACATACAGATTGAAGCCGCCAAAAAATAGCTTTAAATAGGGTTTACCTTAAAAGCATATTTTACTTTTTCATTAATAATGTCAATTCACATCATTATTGAGGAGGTGGGGCATAACTATTATCAGCAGGATAGGCTTGCGGATTTAACGGATGTGGCTTAGTAGGATCGTATAACTCATATACTACAGTCCCAATGATACCCGTGTTTTGAATAGACCTATTTAAGGCTCTACCCGTATAACGTTTATCGGCATTACTAATTTGCATGCCTTCGATTGGCTCATTACTAACACGACGTAAATCAACTTCATTTACTTTAGACTCCACCTCATCACCCCATTTGGAACCCAAACGTTCTGACTCGTTGGCTACTTGTGAAGGTGAAGGATGTACAACAATGACTGGTGTTACTTCAGCATCTGCTTCTTGTGAGATTGACTCATTTGTTGATTGTATTTTCAAGAATAACTGTGTTTTCACGAATAATTATATTTACATTAATAGCTTTATTTTTCAAAAAACATCTGCTGCAAATTTAGCGCAATAGCGCAATAATGATAACTATCAATTTTAACGATTCACGAGGCCATGTCATGACCCTACCTAGCGATATCGAAATTGCTCAAAAGGCTATCTTAAGACCTATTATAGAAGTAGCTGAAAAAATTGGCATTTCACCCGATAATATTGAACCTTACGGGTATTACAAAGCCAAACTGAATCCTAACGATGTATTTGCCAAACCGCCAAAATCTAAAAACAGTAAATTGATACTGGTTACAGCTATCAATCCTACTCCTGCGGGTGAAGGTAAAACTACCGTTACCATCGGTCTGGCTGATGCTTTCAATAGAATCCATAACCAAAAAAACGATGGTAAACGTACCATTGTGGCGCTTCGTGAACCTTCTATGGGACCGGTTTTTGGTATTAAAGGTGGGGCAGCGGGCGGTGGCTATGCCCAAGTACTGCCTATGGAAGATATCAACCTTCATTTTACCGGCGACTTTCATGCGATTGGCGCTGCCAACAATCTATTGGCAGCCTTGCTGGACAATCATATCCATCAAGGCAATGCGTTAAATATAGATCCCAAGCAAGTACTTTGGCGTCGTGCTATAGATATGAATGACCGTCAACTACGCAATATCGTTAGCGGAATGGGCAGGACTACTGATGGTGTGATGCGTGAAGATGGCTTCGATATCACGGTGGCGTCAGAGGTCATGGCAATATTTTGTTTGGCTAATGATTTAGCAGATTTAAAAATACGCCTTGGTGACATCTTGGTGGCCTACACGCTTGATAAAAAGCCAGTGTATGCCAAAGACCTTAAGGCCAACGGCGCAATGGCAGCCTTATTAAAAGATGCCATTAAACCAAACCTTGTCCAGACCATTGAAGGTACCCCAGCTATCTTACATGGTGGCCCATTTGCCAATATTGCGCATGGCTGTAACTCGGTCATTGCCACCCGTACTGCTATGCATTTAGCGGACTATACTTTAACAGAAGCAGGCTTTGGGGCAGACTTGGGCGCAGAGAAATTCTGTGATATCAAGTGTCGTCTGTCTGGACTGACGCCAAATGCGGCCGTGGTGGTTGCTACCATTCGAGCTTTAAAATATAACGGCGGCGTAGCAAAAGAAAATCTTAAATATGAAAATATAATCGCTTTGGAGCAAGGATTACCCAATCTAACCAAGCACATCGAAAACTTACAAGAAATTTTCGGCTTACCTGTGGTAGTGGCCATAAATCAGTTCGAGAGCGATACGGATGCTGAGATTGAAATGGTACGTAAAGCTTGTAAGCGTCTTAAAGTAGACGTCGCTTTAACCCAAGTGTGGGAGAAAGGTGGCGCAGGCGGTGAAGCATTAGCCCAGACTTTAATCAGGCTTATAGATGAGCATGAAAATAAAGCCAGTCAGTTTAAGTTTGCTTATGACATCAATAAGCCAATAGCCAATAAGATTCGTCAAGTTGCACAGCGTATCTACGGTGCCAATGACATCGACTTGAGCAGTACCGCAGTCGCAAAAATTCGTCGTATAGAAGCGTTAGGTCTAGATAAAAAACCTATATGTATAGCCAAGACTCAATATTCATTAAGTGATAATGCCAAGCTAATAGGGCGTCCTACTGGATTTAATATTCATATCCGAGACGTCACTGTATCAAATGGTGCAGGCTTTATTGTCGTCATTTGTGGCCCGATTATGAAAATGCCAGGATTGCCAAAGTCACCTTCTGCAGAACGTATCGATGTCGATGATAATGGCAATATCATGGGACTGTTTTAGGCAATCAATTTTAGAATAAAGCTTTGCCTAACGTTATCATGTTTTATGATATAGACTTTTATTACTTAGGGGGTTTTACTATGGTAAACCACTGTCTTGATAGCTAACTGCCTCTGTAGCTTAGTGCTTCGCTTAAATGAGGCGTTTTAATGTCTGCGCTATTTGCTAAGTCAGCTATGGTGCGCGCCACTCGTAACAAACGATGATAGCTTCGCGCTGATAGGTTAAGCTTACTTTGTGCCATTGACAGTAATTGTTTCTCGCTTTCTCCTAAAGTGATATGTTCATCCATCTCACTAGGGGTTAACTCACAATTGGGCTTATTTTGTCTGGTCTGTTGCCGCTGATAGGCTTTGGTAACCCGTTCTCGAACAGTTTGTGACCGTTCACCTGCTACACTGTTTTGTAAATCACTAATGGGCAGTGCCGGTACATTAACCTGCAAGTCTATTCGATCCAATAATGGACCTGAGATTTTATCTTGATAGCGCTGAATTTGCTCAGGTCGACAATGGCAACGATTAGATGCGTCCCCATGATAACCACAAGGGCAAGGATTCATGGCTGCTACCAATTGAAAGTTAGCTGGGAAAGTGGACTGTTGGTTGGCTCGGCTAATGGTAATTTGCTTAGACTCTAACGGCTGGCGTAACACCTCTAGCACCTTACGATCAAATTCAGGCATCTCATCCAAAAACAAAATCCCTCGATCAGCCAAGGTGATCTCACCGGGTTTAGGCCTAGAACCACCGCCTACTAAAGCAACCGCTGAAATAGTATGGTGAATTTCCCTAAAGGGTCGGGTACCATACTGATATTCGGTATTAGCCACAGAATAAGTACTGGCAACCTCTAGTGCCTCTTAATCATTTAAATCTGGCAATATAGTGGGTAAACGGGCTGCCATCAAAGTTTTGCCAGAGCCTGGAGGGCCTGTAAATAATAAAGAATGCCCGCCAGCCGCTGCTATCTCTAATGCCCGTCTGGCATGATGCTGACCTTTAACATCAGCTAAGTCTACTTTATAACTGGCATTAACCTTTGGTACCTTTGAGACGACTGCTTTTAATAACCCTACCTGAATACTTGTTGAATCTGATGAATTATTATCGATCGTTTCGGCATTCTCGGCTTGTAGATGGTCACAAACCTCAATAAGATTTTGAGCCCCATAGACCTCAATACCCCCTACTCGACTTGATTCTAATCCATTACCGGCTGGCACCATAAGCTTACGAGTTTTGTTACCTTTATTGTTATTACTGCTGTTGTTACTACTGCTGTTATTATTGCTATCGGTCTTAATGGCCCTTGCTACCGCCAGTCCACCGGCTATCGACCGTAAATCGCCGTTTAATGCCAACTCACCAATAAACTCATAATCTTGTAGCCACTCAGGCTGTATTTGACCACTGGCCGCCAAGATACCCATTGCAATAGGCAAATCAAGACGAGCTCCCTCTTTTGGCAAGTCAGCTGGTGCCAAATTAATGGTTAATCGGCGATTGGGGAATTGAAAGTTTGAATTGATTAATGCCGACCGAACCCGATCTTTACTTTCTCTCACCGCCGCTTCTGGTAATCCCACAATAGTAAGTGCAGGCAATCCTTGAGATAAATGGACTTCTACCATAACTTCTGGCGCATGTAGACCTACTACTGAACGGGTATGTACTTGAGCAAAAGACATCAATGACCTTAATATAATGGTAATAATTAGATTTATTTCACTTATAGTAAATTATTTATTAATAGTAAGCAAAGTTAGCTTTACATTATCTGCATCAAAGTGCATTTTTAGTCCATGAAATCAACTATAGAAATAAATAGATTCTAGTACTAAATTAACTCTAATAATTAGGGCTTAAACATACAGCTAGTGATGTGCCATAGTGCCATGGTGCCATGGTGCCATGGTGCCATGGTTACAAAGTAACGCAGAAGATA
>NZ_JAGLBC010000062.1:0-2855 GCF_018260395.1 Psychrobacter sp. | reverse complement strand
GTGCCATGGTGCCATGGTGCCATGGTGCCATGGTTACAAAGTAACGCAGAAGATAATGTTAAAATTCAAATCGTTGTGATGACGCAATTCATTTTTAAATCCGCTAAACATCCAAGCTAATAAAAGGATATTGTCAGTGCCTAAAAACCTAGGGGTCGCTCTAACTTGTCTGATAGTAGGTGGGGCACTATTGGGTGTGTCTACCAACGTGGCTAAGTATGCCGGTACGGTGGGGCTCACTCCGCTAGCCTTTGTGTTTTGGTCCATCACTGGGGCTGCCTTATTGCTATTGCTAATGGCTTTAATTCGTCGCCAACCACCTCCTATGACCAAAAGTAGCGGTGAATATTATTTCATAGCGGCCTTGGTCAGTGTCGCAGGCTCCAATCTGATATTTTTTTCCGCCATCCCTCATGTAGGGGCTAGTTTTGTGGCACTCACGATCACGTTACCGCCTTTGCTCACTTATCTTGGCGCCCTGCTATTAAAAATAGAACGCTTTAGTTCTTTACGTGCGTTGGGGGTAGTTTCAGCTTTATTGGGTGCTGCGATTCTGGCGGGGAATAAGTTAACCGCACCTGATGCTAGCCTTTTTTGGATTATAATGGCACTTTGTGGTCCGGTGTTACTAGCCATTGGCAATATTTATCGCACCTTACGTTGGCCGAGTAATGCTTCGCCAAGTGCTTTAGCGCCTGGTATGCTTGTGGCGGCGTCCATACAGCTTGGTTTGGTAAGTTTATTGCCTAGCTTTTCACTGGCTATACCGAGTCAAGACCCTTTAGCCTTCATAGTTTCAATAGCTATCATTGGGGTACAAGCGCTTATTTTTGCTGCTCAATTTCAACTTCTGTTTATTTTACAAAAGGCCGGTGGTCCAGTATTGCTAAGCTTACTAGGCTCGACCGCTGCTTTGTTTGCGGTACCAATCGCCATATTTGTGCAAGGAGAGTCGCCGCCAGAAGGTTTGCTATTAGGGGGTTTACTTATTGCCCTTGGAGTGGCTTTTGTGACGTGGGGCGGTATAAAAGCAGCTGTGGCTAAATAGTCTTTATTGCTCTTGTGACTTAAGCCTTCGTATAACTACAGCCATCTTATAGCTACAGATATTGAGGCAATGCAGTATCCTTTGGAAGAATAGCAATGCCCGTGGTTTCGAGTTAATTTGTTATAATGAAATCACAACTATATTTTATATACACGTTATCATTTATCGGCTATCCGATAAGGCCAACCTTATGATTAATTCTGCCATTTTTACAGACCAAGCCAATTTACCGCCATCTACTCAGCGTCCGGATTTCAGTCCAGCCAATCCTTACGCCAAAAGACAGTTTGATGCAGCTGCCTCTGATATGCCGCCATTAGAATATGACGAAGATTTAATTCATAAGTACAATCGTTCAGGGCCGCGCTACACCTCTTATCCCACCGCTCTCGAATTTAAGCCTATTGAAAGTGGTAGCGAGCTTGATATCTTAACGAGTCGTGATCCTAACGCGCCAATATCCTTATATTTTCATATTCCTTTTTGTCGCCATCTTTGTTACTACTGTGCCTGTAATAAAATTATCACTAAGAAAAATAGTGATGCAGGTGACTATTTACAATATTTAAAAAACGAGGTAAAACAAAAGCGTGCGTTATTGGAACGTCCAGATTCAGGCGGCAAACCTTACGTTAAGCAGCTTCATTTAGGCGGAGGCACGCCCACCTTTTTTAGTGATGAAGAGCTGACTGAACTTTGGCAGTTTTTGCAGACCCAATTTGAATTTGCGCCTATTTCATTGGATAAAACCACAGCTGAGCATCCTGAGGTGGGCGATTTTTCCATTGAAATTGATCCTAGAGAAATTAGAGATACTACCCTAACTGTTTTGCGTAATTTAGGATTTAATCGAGTCAGCTTTGGGGTGCAAGACCTTGATGATAAAGTACAATTGGCGGTCAATCGAGTACAATCAGAAGCGCTTATTCGTCAAGTTATGGACGAAACCAATAGACTTGGTTTTCATTCAACCAATATCGACTTAATCTATGGTTTACCGCACCAGACGCCGCAAACTTTTGCCAAAACGGTAGAAACTATTATAGATATTGGGCCCGATAGATTATCCATATTTAATTATGCTCATTTACCAGAGCGCTTTAAATCGCAGCGTCAAATTAAAGAGGAAGATTTACCGACCCCAGCTGAAAAACTAGAGATGTTCAGTAATACCATTGCTGCATTAAATGAGGCGGGCTATCAGTACATTGGTATAGATCACTTTGCAAAACCTGATGACAGTATGGCTGTGGCACAGCGTGAAGGTAATCTGCACCGTAACTTCCAAGGCTATACTATTTTGGGCGATTGTGATTTGTTGGGCTTTGGCGTGTCAGCAATAAGCCAAATCAACAGTACGTTATATGCCAATAGAGGCAATTCTTCTACCCATATTTTACAAAACCATACTGACCTCAAAGACTATGAAACAATGATCGATGCTGGTAAATTACCCGCTATCAGACATATTAAAACTAACATTCAAGATCGTCTACGTGGCTATGTGATTTCAAATCTACTGTGCCATGATTATATTGACTTTAAGGACTTAAATCAGAAATACGGCATTGATGCTATCCCTTACTTTATTGAAGAGATTCAGCAGCTTGGCGAGATGCAACAAGACCGACTGATAGATATGGATGCAGCTGGTATCCGAATTTTACCCAAAGGCCGTTTGCTTGCCCGTAATGTAGCCATGGTATTTGACAGATATCTAGCCAGTAAGCAAAAAGATCATTTTTCTAAGGTTATATAACTGACCAAAGGGTATGATTTATATCGCTGATTGAGTTAATAACCAATA
>NZ_JAGLBC010000061.1 GCF_018260395.1 Psychrobacter sp. | reverse complement strand
TCGATTTGCTCCTTTTTCGCACTTCTTTTTAAAAAAGTGTGCGTTTGCCCTGATACCTCAGATAAATCAGGTTATTTATTACACCTTTCTGACACCAAGTTTGTATATGGCTCGGACTTAGATAAGCTCACCAAAACAGCTCCGCAACAACTGGAGGCCACCTTCAATCCCAGTAATGTGAAACCACATGACCTGATTGTCGCTTTAGCAGATACTTATGATGGTGCACGACCTTCTGATTATCGAGTTTATGCGATTGCACGAGTTACCTGCCATAATGACATCATAAC
This sequence comes from Psychrobacter sp., assembly GCF_018260395.1. Taxonomy (GTDB): domain Bacteria; phylum Pseudomonadota; class Gammaproteobacteria; order Pseudomonadales; family Moraxellaceae; genus Psychrobacter. The sequence goes on along the minus strand of NZ_JAGLBC010000061.1, from coordinate 12,683 downwards.
GCTTGGTAAGCCTATCCTAGCCCCTGATAATCCAGGTTGGAATCGACCAGCTGAGCATTGCGGCGCCAGTAAAGAGGCTGGCATTTTAGATGGATTTATAGGCGATAAAAGTCAAGCTGATTATTTGGCCGAGTTGCAAGTACAGTATCCGACCTGTGGGGCGCTACAAGGTGCTTTCCCTGATGGGGAATCTACTCAGCATAACTCTAAAGGGACGGGGTTTTGGAATTGGTTAAAGCGGTTGTTTGCGTAGGTGGAATCGCTGATCGCTACTGTCTGTATGTTTTCGTGAGGCGATGCCTAAGTTTTGGCAAGTATCTTGCTTAAATTTGCATGCCCAACCAAACCTTCATAACTTACTCAATCATCCAGTATATTCGCTAGAATCAAGGTTAAAGGACTCCTTCGAGGCGACAATTTATGTACTAAATTAAGCTTGGCTGCTAAACTGGTGAACAGGGCGCACCCTATAGCAACTGTTAATGATTGTGTGTATTAAATATAAGTGTATTCTTTGAAAGAACATCACTTTACAAAGGAAAAATTTTATTCATAACTAATATTATAGGGAGCGAATGTCATATATGATTGACGAAATATTAACATCAGTCGTGAGTTTTATTACTGGACAGAATGTCGAAAAACCTAAACAAGCCAGATTACACATCGGTATGATTGCTGGCGGGTTGTTTTTTATGGTTCATTTCATTCAAGATCTCATAGAGAAAACTGTTAAGCTCGATTATGTCTTAGTATTATTAGCTTTATCAATATTTATAGGATTATTTACTTATTTCATTTTATCGCTGTATAGGCCTGATCATAAAACGTAAGTTAAGCTTTTTTTAATACAAGTGACTATGATGTAATTTTACTGCCGAGCTTAAAGCTAAAGGTTGTTTGACGCAATATGCACGGCACCGTAGCTTGATAATAGGCATAGTTTTTGGAGTGCTGGGCACACCTTACGGCAGTTGCAACGTCGTTCCCTTAAAGCATAGGCTTTATCTTATAATGGAAGATATTAAATGGAACAAGTAAAAAACTTAATAGAAGATATTTTAAAAAACACTTTAGCGTTTAAAACGGCTCAAACTCTTTATAGTCGCCAATTAGCTCCTGATTTTAGTATTTTTAATTATATCAATACTAGTGAATTGGGTTTGAGTCGTATATTAGCTGATTTATTAAATCCTATAGGGAGTCACGGACAAAAAGAGCAGTTCTTAGTTTTATTTTTTAAATACTGTATGTCAGACACGAAAAGTGAGAAATTCTGGAATTCATTTGTTAATCATACTGACAAAATCAATGTTGCGATTGAAGAGCTAAATTGGAAAAGTGGTAGCTTTAGACGTATGGATATATATTTAAACTATGAAGATAATGGCGAAACTTATGGCCTATGTATAGAGAACAAACCCTATGCAACTGACCAAAATAAGCAACTTGAAGACTATGCAACTGAGCTTGAAAATAGACATGGTAATAACTGGCATATTATTTATTTAAATGAATACAGCGACATGCCAAGTGAAAATAGTGTTCAATCATACTTGCTTAATGATTGGAAGAAGAGAGGGCTATTTAGTGTTTTAAAATATAGTGAGCTAATCCAATGGTTGAATGCTTGCCGATTAGAATCTCATAACCAACATGTAAATGAATTTTTAGCACAATTAATAAAATTTATTCAGGTACAGTTTATGGGAATTGAAGATATGAATGAAAGTAATATGGTTGTAGATATTATGCAACAGAGCTCTGATACAATTGAAGCAAGCTTTAAAGTAGCAAACTCAATGGAAACAATGAAACATCAATTTATCAAAAAACTCAAAAAAGACTTAATTGAAGCTTTTGATAACAGTGACGAATTTAAGTATAACGACGAGTATGAACTTGATATCGATAATATTGGTGCAGGCAAAAGTTATGAGCAAATCAACCTAATAATTAAAGATAATGACAGAGCTTATATTAGTTTTGAATTTCAAGTATCAAACTTTAGTAATCCTTATATTGGTATCAAATTAAATTCTGAAAAAGAGTCTAAAGACAGTCCATATCTATTAAAAACGAAAGAAAGACTCGATTTAATATTTCCGAACAAAAAAATATATGGGAATTCTTTATGGCCAGCAGGATTTTGGTTTAAATATCTGGATTGGAAAAGCTCACATATTCCTTGGCTAATGATAAAAAACAATGAAATGGCACCTTTAATTTTAGGTGAGTTGAAAGAGGTCTATATAGCATTAAAAGAAGGAGGTTGTCTTGAACACTATTGATGACTTTTCCAAATAGGTACTAAATATAACCTATTGATCTCATATCTTTATACCCTAACTCCTAGGCGGCCAAGGTCTATCTGCCTCACTCTCAATCCATTCCGCCACATATCCCGTCGCAAGCAATTTTAAATCAGATTGACCTAGCGCGTCTAAGATCTCTTGAGTGTCTATCACCTTGCCGCCTTTGGTCACGCCAGTACGCAATAAAGCGGTTGAGCACGGTTTGCCTTTGACCCACATAGACTGTTCCATATAGACCCAGCGCTCATCAATAGCAGCGATGTGCGTCTTAATTGTCACTAAATCAAACGGACGAATACGTTTGCGATATTGAATGGTGCTGCCTGCAACCACCAAACCCCACCGCTTTTCAAGCAATTTTTTACCCAGTCCAGAGCGAATAGCAAAGTCAGTACGACCAAAATCGTATAATGTGAGCACCCGTCCATTATTCATCTCAATAAAGTTGTCAATATCGGTTAGGCTACACCGAATCTGAATCTCTGCCGTGTCTTCTAGGTCAATGGTCTCGCCTTTTTTAGTAGCGGCAATCGCTTTAATAATAGATTTGGTATATCGGTAAAAAGGATACATAAAAGCGTCTCAAAAGTTGAAGGATAAGGGTCAATCGAATGACAATTATGAATGTGAGCTGTATTGCGATTATGCTTTAAATTAATAGTGTTTTACAGTGGCTTGCCTGTCTATACCGTCATAAACTTACAATCAATATAATTTTTTAGCAACCTATCAAAGTGTTTTGCTGATTTTAAACTAATTAATATCAAAATCATTGATACCCACGAATTTAAAATAAGCACTGCTCGTTTCTGGAATCCAATTGATGTCAAAACTTCTCTGATCAGCCAAATAACGTAGATAGCCAATATGACCACCATGGTCAGTGTTGATTAGGGTGACAAAATCAGACACGTCATTGTCAGTGGCCGTAAATCCTATAAAGGGATCATCCATGGCACTAATCAATAACAGTGGCTTTGTCACATCAATTAGATAAGGCAGAGCAGAGGAGCGGCGATAGTAATCATTATTCGAGCGATAGCCATGTCGCGGTGCGGTAAAAATATGGTCAAAGTCACTTATTTTAGCCACAGATTTAATTGCTTTGATCTCATCCTTGCTAATTTCGTTAGCCAATGCTTTTCTGATAATAGGATTAAGCAAATAAGGGGTGTAAATCTTTTGTCCCAAAAAGCGCTGCATATTCATCGCTGCAGAAGACATATCTACAGGAGCAGAAATGGCTACTGCTGCATGACACAGCGCCTCATCTCCATATTTTCCCATATATTTAGCCAACGCATTGCCCCCTAGCGATACGCCAACGGCATAGATATGGGCATATTTTTGGCTTAGTGTTTGCAGCATATGGTGTACTTCTGCTGTATCCCCAGCGTTATAAAACGTGCGTCCGCTGGCAGGAATACCACCACAGCTTCTAAAATGTGCCACCACAAAGTGCCACCCTTGAGCATGAATATGATGCGCTAAGGCACGAGCATAATGACTGTCGCTGCTACCTTCCATACCGTGAAACAATACGACTAATGGCGTGTCTTGCGGTTGGTTTGACTCATCCGTTAATGGTTTCGCGTCATAAAAATCGTAGGCCACATCGCTTTCACTGAGCGAGTCGCGATAAATTTCACGTCTGTAATTTGGTGTTTTGGGAGCAAAGAACTTAGGTAGGATGGTTTGAATGTGCGGATTAGTTAGCCAAAAGGGCGGATTAAAGGGTTGTGGATAAAAGTTTGAATACTGTGACGCTTGTTCAGAAGTCATAGAGTTACCTGTTGTTAACTTGGTATTAGCATCGTTGTGTCCGTGAGAGCTTCCTAATATGCTGCTATTAAATCGTAACTTTATAGATTTTGACTATTGTTTGTTAATCAAAGCAACCTAACGAACTTAGTGAGCTTTGTATTATAGAAACCACAAAACCCTTTAGTGTTAAGTATTAGAAAACTAAATTTAAGGTAGTCAATCAAATTTAATTGTATTAAGTTGAGTTTGACCATTTTTATTTTTTTCAAACTCTTCTAAAACCATAAAACAGCTTTTTCGATCTGACATTCCCGTAATTCGATAATCGGTATTAGATTTTGGCGTAAAGTTGCCGTTAAGACTGCAGTTTTTTTGAGTGGTGCCATTGTTATTGCCCATTGAGTATTTGATATAGATTTGCTCGTCAGGATTAACATACCGTTCAACCACATTGACAGGTTTACTGTTAGTATCAGGTTTTGGCATACCTAAATTGCTGGCGCTTATTTTTTGTTTATCTTCTTCATTAAAGAGAGGGCTTACAAATCTAGTAGCTACGACACCTAAAGATTTACCATCAATTTTTACGTTAGCTGAGTTGGGCGAGGCTATAAACATGCCATACCCATCATATATGACAAATTGAACTCTGGATGTACTGTATTCGGGTAGTTCTGCTACATTGGCCGTACCACTAGTAAAACCGTTGAGTAAGTTTTTAGACGTTTGGCAACTAGTTAATCCAATAGTTGAAATAGCAATCATACATATTAGGTAAGATTTCTGCATTATTTTCTCCGAAACTCAATTGTGTGTAGGTTTTTAGATTGATTTTGAATATTAATTTTAAAATATAGCTAATTGACTCAGAACAGCACGATAAAATTGCATGCTCACTTCTGGAAACCAAGTGGCATCAAGCTGCTTATTCTTCCAACGCAGAAAACCAATATGTCCGCCATATTCGGGCGTATACAGCGACACCTGTTTTGATACGTCACCTTGAGAAGGCAACACTCCTAAGAAGAAATCGTCTTTTGCAATCACAATCAGCGTCGGTTTAGTGATTAAATGCAAATACGGCATAGCAGATGCTTGGTGATAATAATCATTTTCTGAACGATAGCCATAGCAGGGTGCGGTAAACACACTATCAAATTCACCAATATTACGACTGGTCTTAATCGCTTGTATTTGCGCCTCGCTCAGGGTCAGTTGAAGCGCTTTGGTTGCGATAGGGTTGAGCAAGTAGGGGGTATAAACTTTACGACCCAAAAAATTCTCCATAGCGGTAGCGGCAGAGGATAGATCTAAAGGCGCTGAAAAAATAGCGGCCGCTTGGCATAGGGCTTGATCACCATATTCACCCATATATTTAGCAAGCGTATTACCACCAAGCGATACACCTACACAATAAATGGTGGTATAACGAGCTGTTAATTGTTGCAAGGCATGATGCACCTCTAGAGTATCGCCTGCGCTATACAGACGCTCTCCTTTTACCGCCACACCGCCACAACTTCGAGTATGCACTACTACAAAGTGCCAGCCTTGGTCATGCACATAGTGCGCTAGTTTTCGGGCATAGTGGCTCTGGCTACTGCCTTCCATACCATGGAATAGCACGACTAAAGGCGTGTTTAATCTATCTGATGAGTTTGTGTCTGACGGATTGGTGTTTGAGCCGGCCTTAGTCTCTTTTGTTGCAACTTCTTTGACAATAACTTCTTTGTCCCTAATTTGCTTATCAACAATCTTACTTTCTCGAACTTCGCTTTCTCGAACCTCTATGCCATCCCAGAAATCATAGGCAACCTCGCTTTCATCCAGCGAATCCAATACCAATTCGCGACGATAAAGCGGCGACTCTGGCATAATAAATCTAGGCAATATGGTCTGTAAATGTGGGTTTCTTAACCATACGGGCGGTTTAAAATCAGACGGTTTAAAATCAGGCGCTTTAAAATCAGACGGGTCTAAGTCCTGCTTTTTATTATTCATTTTGATGCGTCTCTATTATGCAATTTAGAACCGTTAGATTATAACCCTGATTCATGATCAAGAATCTCTCCATATATCCCCAGCCTTTCTTTTAGCGTATCGACCTGACTGTCAGGTAGCGTTACCGTTAAAGTGACCGTCTTACTATAAGCCATATCGATTATCGCGCCACCTATATCTTCAACCACATAGCGCACTTGCGATTCATTGGCAAAATCTGATTCAATCTGAATATGGGCCATAGGCACATAGGGAGTTAGTCTATTTAACTCATAAGCCGCATCAACGACGGCTTGAGCAGAGCCGGAATATGCCCGAGTCAGACCGCCTGCACCCAGTTTAATACCGCCAAAATAGCGTACAACGATAATAATGATATTGCCAAGATTTTTATGTTGTAAAACATTTAAAATAGGCTTACCTGCCGTACCACTAGGTTCACCATCATCATCAAACCCTGCACTAGTGGTGTTATTGGGATCGCCAATAATGTATGCCCAGCAGTGATGACGGGCATCGGGATACTTCTCACGCAATTGTTCCACGTGAAACATAGCTTTTTCACGACTTAGGACAGGGTATGCGTAGGTGATAAACTGCGATTTTTTTATGTCTAGTTGGGCAGTGACAGGCTTGGATAATGTTTGATAAGTCATAGTTGAATCAGTCAAAAATACTAAAGTGATAAATTGCATTAGCTAGGGGTGTGGTAAACTGTGTGTCAATATCAATTCATACTATATATTAGTCAAACATATCAGAAATACACAATATTAGTAATATACAAAGGATACCATAAATGCGGTTAGACAAATTTATTAGTAAGGCCACCGAGCTGTCGCGCAAAGAAGCCAAAAAAGTGCTGCATGCCAGCGAAATTTCGGTTAATGATGAAGTGGTTAAAGATGGCAGTGTGCATGTCGATGTACTCAATGATGAAGTAATGTGGGCCGGTGAGCCTTTGTCTGTAGCGACTGGTAGCCGCTATATTTTATTGCATAAGCCTGATGGGTTTGAATGTACCCTAAAGCCAAAAGAATACCCAATTGTCACTGAGCTTATCGCTGTGCCAGAGCTTAGTAACTTACGTATCGCAGGTCGCTTGGATGTAGATACCACGGGTGCGTTAATCTTAAGCGATGATGGCAGTTGGCTACACCGTGTGACCAGTCCCCGTCATTTGCATGAGAAAGTGTATGAATTGACCTTAGCTGATCCTATGGACGAAGAGGCACAAGTGCAAGTGGTCAAAAAAGTGGCTCAGGGTATCTTACTAGATGGCGATTACGAGCCGACCAAACCCGCTATCCTAGAATTTATCGATGAGACTCATGCTCGACTTATATTAACTGAAGGTAAATATCATCAAGTAAAACGTATGATGGGCTATTTTGGTAATAAAGTGGTTGAATTACATCGTGCCAGCATTGGCGGTATTACGCTTGAAGGATTAGATAAAGGTGACAGCCGCTTCTTGACCGAAGAAGAAGTTGCCAGTTTTTAACTGCTCAATCTAATCCATTAAGCAAGCCATTAAGTAAGCCATAAAGATAAGGTAGCTTATTCTGCTCGTCACGACTTACTGTGGCATAAATACTTGTCTATATAAAAACGCCACTGTCAAAGGATTAGTCACAAAAAGGATTAGTCACAAACAGTTAATCCCTGATCGAAGCATTTGCTATATTTATTTGCCATTTCAATTCGCAACTGGGTATTTGGATGAGTAGATAAAAAATCAGATAGGCTGTCATCTTTGGCTGTGGTATCGTTTTCTTTGTCGCCAGTAGAGTAATCCTCCATGCGGCTTAGAATAGCGACAAAAGCCTGGGGATTAATACCTGCTTCAAGCATCTTTTTGAACGCAAACTCATCCGCTTCCGTTTCGTATTGACGTGAATAGTGATTTGATACCAGCGCTGTTCCCAAGCCGGTAGCAAGCTCACTGATACCATCAGGGTTACCCAAGACTAACATGACAATCATAGTGGTGAATGAGTTTTGGGTCAGCATCTCTAGACTATGACGTTCAACCACATGCCCCATTTCATGCAATAGTACCGCATCTATCTCATCGTCATTATGACTTAACTCGACAAATTTATCGGTCAATACAATATCACCAGAGGGTAGCGCAAATGCGTTTGGCAGACTCATGCTCCCTATGTTCATCTCTCTAAAATGGAGCTGATAATGGATATTGTCATTACCACCCAACGGTTTTAGGCGGGTTTCAAAACGAGAGCTAATTTTTTGTTGTTCCGCGTCACTTAGTTTAGTAGGTTGTAAAAAATAGCGATCGATAACCTGTAATGACTGTTTGCCAATATACTCAGCTGTCGATTGAGGTAGGGCATGAGCCACGGCTTGGCTGGTCAATGGTATCCCCCATTTTACAAAACCAATAGCAAACACGACCGTTAAGCCCAGCATCATTAAGACACTGCTCATTTTTGTTTCATATTGGTGTAAGCGTAGATTCCATTTTGAACCTGCACTGCTATTAATATCACGACGAATCAAGATATCTATAGCGTCGTTATCCAAAGTGGTAAAAAGTGAGCCATCCGCCAAGATCAATTTACGTTCGGTATTACCTAAGCGCTCATTGATACTGACTTGAGACCACTGACCCGTTAGCTTATGGTCTTTTATGACGTTGCCGTTGTGTTCATAAGGGGCTATTTGCAACGCATAGTCGACGTTGTCTACAATTAGAGTAGCATAATACTGACTTGAACTATTTTCTGGATACCATTTGCCTGCTATTAAAGTACTCATTACCTATAGTCTCACTATCATTGTACTTACAGTATAGTATTTCGCAGCAGTTTGCAGTATCCCGCATTCATTATGATGTGTTATCACTCAATATAACCATTTATCAAGCTAGAATACACTACTGGGATACCGCTCAAAAAGAAGACCACTTAAAATAATTAGTTTATAGCGCGATGTCCATATCAATATCTAAGATATCCCCAATCTCTTCCCCAATAGCAGACTGCTCTTTCTCTTTTTGAGTCAAATAGCTATTAACATCCATGTCTGAAGCTTCTATCCATGTGTTTTCAGCAAGGTAGCGTGCCACACGTACTTTTGCCCAAGGCAGTGCCAACCCTAGGGTAACAATAGTCAGTAACATATTGGTCAGCAATACTATGAAATACCGTTTGGCGCTAACCGTCGACTTAAAGCTGATCGCTTTATCTAATGTGGTATTGTCGTATATATATTGACGTTGGCGACTATAAGAGTAGGCCGCGACTAACAAAGCAGCAGCGATAAAGCCGAAATATACCAACACAAGCCCTATGGCTAATAGGGGACTTGCGCTCGCTGTCGCCATCTCATTGGCCATTGCTTCAGGATCAAAGCCACCTGCCATCGTAGAAGAAAATATAACCGCAAATAACGCAGCAAGTACCAAATAACACCCAATGGCGACTAGCGCCGTTTTAAACGCAATTTTGACAAATGTGCCTGTTTTGATATCAATAAAGAAGTTCCCTTGACCATATTTGGTTTGACCCACCTGATATTCAGCGGCTTTTTTTGTAAATAAACCACCCAAATAAATGGCGAGTCCAAGGGTGGCAACGACTCCCACCACTGCGATGAGGGTGCTGGCGGCCACAGGTATAGATCCATCGCCTTCAATCGATTGCATCAGAGGGAATAAGCTACCTAAAATAAGTAATACAACGGCCAAATAACCTACGACAGGGATTAACATGTAGATAAAGTAGGACGTTTTTAACGCACCTTTGAAGCTAAAGCGTACATTACTAAAGCTGGTGACTCGCATGGTAAACTTTAAGCTTCGCCAAATTATCCATGGCATAACCGCAAAAATAACAATAGGTAGAATAAATCCAGCCATAGGGAAAACTTGGTTAATAATGACGATGACTATCAATATAAACATAGCAATGAGATACCCTAAAAAGAGTTGTTTGCCTGTCGCATGATAATCAAAAAAGCGGTCTAAGTACGTGGTATTGGCATAAAAATATCGATTGGTACGTACTTTTGCCCATGGGTAATAAATGCCCAATGTAAGTATGCACAATAAGACATTGACAATCCATATTTTAAAATACTCGCCACCTGTTCCCTTAAACTCTATATGTTTCATACTTTATATAATCCATTTATAGGCTACATTTATTGAATTTGAATGGTAAACATTTTCTTACTCAATAAATTGAAAGTCATTTGATAATAAAAATTAAATATTCGAATTAGTATAACTAAATATTTCAAACTTACTACCCAAACCTGCTGGTTTCAACATTACTTTAGAAGATTGAATATGAATTAATAACTTGATCGTAAGAATGCTACGTTTGTATAGATACTGAAAAGCGAAGTTCTTGAAAAAAGGACAAAAGAAAATTCAAGAATAAAAATAGTATTACATTAGGAATCGATAGCTTATGTATCGAGCACTGGATATCGTTGTATTGTAGATTGCTAAAAACGAAATAAAGCCACCCTTAATATTTGTTGGCCTAAATAGAGTTAGCTTAAATAAGAGAGTGAATGATATATAGCTCACGGCAATACCACATTAACAATTTTCCAATCGATTAAGCCTTCGCGTTGCATTTGTAAGGTTAAGGGATAACCCTTTACTTGACCTGCTACAGTGAAACAATTGATGCCGCAGTAGGACAATTTAGGTTTGGCAGTGTCTTCTCCGCTTTCTACATGATTTTCAAGCTCAGCTGATTGCGAACTCATAATTTTTTGCATCTGATTTTTTATAACCGCATTTATATCACCGCGCTGCACAATGATATCTTGAATCAAACGCTGCAGATCCACTTTATTACTAGCAATTGCCCATGCAGCGGCAAGCTCTTTGGTCGCTTGATTGGCTTGCCCTTGGGTTTCGATTAATTGGCTAATATTGTCAGCAGTCACGGCTTTATTCACTGACTGGGTAATGAATTCATCGGCGGCATCAGTGAGGGCATCGCCACCCAGCTTTGCGACCAAGGGATACTGCTGTAAAGTGTTTGCAAACTTGCTGGTCAACTGATTTTGTATATTCGGCTGCAGTTGGTCAAAATTGATATGATTGACTAAAACTGTACCGTCGTTGGCATCATAAGCTTTTTTTAGCTGATAGGCAGTGTAATAAGGTGAGCCGGCAAATATTGCAATGGCGAGAAAGATTAAGGTTACTAAGACAAATTTTAAAGTTTTCATAAAAGCGGCCGCCAATTGAATATAATAACTGGGATTATGCAGCGATTTTATCATAACCGCTTGATAAATGAGGTGTCTGTCACCATTAAACAGGCAAAGTAATATTTATTCTTTGAATTATTTAAATCCTTAGCGGGTACAACGAATTTAATGCCAATTGTTAATGATTATTAGCAGTGTTTCACGTGAAACCAAATTGGCATATTGATAGGAGCCTCCATGAGTAAGCGAGATTTTTACGAAGTTTTAGGCATCGATAAAAGCGCAGATGAGCGTGAGATTAAAAAAGCCTACCGTAAGTTGGCGATGAAGTACCACCCAGACCGTAATTCTGATGACCCAGATGCGGAAGAGAAGTTCAAAGAAGCCTCACTGGCTTATGAAGTGTTAAGTAATAGTGACAAGCGTTCTGCTTATGACCGTATGGGCCATGCTGCTTTCGAAAATGGTATGGGCGGCGGCGGATTTGGCGGTGCGGGTGCAGGTAACTTCCAAGATATCTTTGGTGATATCTTTGGCAACTTCGGTGACATCTTCGGTCAAACACGTGGTGGCGGTCGTCAGCGCCGTGGCTCAGATTTACGTTACGTTATTGAGTTAACATTAGAGGAAGCGGTACGAGGCTGTAAAAAAGAAATCAGCTTTAGTGCCCCAGCACCTTGTGAAACCTGTGATGGCAAAGGCGCTAAAAATGCCTCTGATATCCAAACTTGTAGTACCTGTGGTGGTCATGGTCAAGTCCGTATGCAGCAAGGGTTTTTTGCGGTACAGCAAACCTGCCCTAACTGTGGTGGCACTGGTCAAGAAATCAAAAATCCATGTAACGATTGTCATGGTACCGGTGTTAAAGATAAATCTCGCACTTTGGAAGTATCTATTCCGGCAGGGGTGGATGACGGCGATAGAGTTCGCTTAGCTGGTGAAGGTGAAGCGGGCGGTGCAGGCGTGCAAAATGGCGACTTATACGTTGAAGTGCGAGTTAAAGAACATCCTGTGTTTAAGCGCCAAGGCGCTGACTTATATATGGATGTGCCCGTAAGCATTACTGATGCGGCGTTAGGTAAAGAAGTTGAAATTCCAACTCTAGATGGTAAAGTAAAAATTAAGGTTGCTGAAGGTACGCAAAGTGGTAAGCTACTGCGTGTGCGTGGTAAAGGGGTAACACCTGTACGCACCACAATGAAAGGTGATTTAATCTGCCGTATTATGGTTGAAACCCCAGTCAACTTAACGCGCGAGCAAAAAGACTTGTTGCGTCAGTTCCAAGATACTTTAGATGGTGATAGTAAACATCATCAGTCGCCCAAAAAGAAATCTTTCTTCGAGAAACTAGGCGATTTGTTTGACTAGTAAATCTAGCGATTTATTATTTGTTTAAGGCTTTGT
>NZ_JAGLBC010000060.1 GCF_018260395.1 Psychrobacter sp. | reverse complement strand
ACGAGTCACTTATTATATTAAAGATTTATACAGTTAAGAATTAAAAGTTAGTTCAATCCATAAGCATTAATAGTTAAAAATTATGGTTTACGAACTTCATGATCAAAATAACCTTCTTCCTTCACCTCTAATTCTTCATGTTTCAGTTCGACTTCAAACGTGTCTTTATGAATATGTTTAGACTTTTCAATTGCAATATCTTGCACCACATAAGTCTCTTTTTTAATGATAGCAACTTGTCTTGATAAAACTATCTCAACCGGTTCTTGATCTAAAAATACTTCTGTACCGTTAACTGTAATACTAGCCTTATTGGTTAAAGTAGGCTCAATATGGCGTACCAGATCCTGTTCGCGTGCAACATTGGTTAACAATTGTCTTGAATCTGGGTCATAATATTCTGTACTAATGACCATAACTTCTTCAACCAATTCAACGGGAACATTGACTGTTTTGGTTCGAATTTCCTTACTGACTGTTACCTTACCGACATCAAGTCGCTCTTTATCAATAACTGCACGTTCTTCTAATAGCTCAATTTTACCTACTAAACTACGATTTGGATCTGTTATATGAGAGGTAGAGGTGTTGTCAGTAATATTGTTGCTTGATAACACATGTTGTCCAGAATCAGCATTCTTATTTGGATTTATGTTATCCAAATTAGTTTTATCTGAGTTCGATTGACTAGCAGTCGAGTTGTTTGATATAGAATTCATATTCATTCCTATAAAAGCCATAAAAAGGGATAATAGTTTTAAATTTTACGAAAATAAGAATAGAACCAATGCTACTTTATTCTAATCATATATTTAGTTATTGGTTTTGCAAATACTGTCTTAAATAATTGAATAACCGAATTAGTAATTAATACGAGTTTTTATTATATTTAGTTGGTTATAAAAGCGTTAAAAAAGCCAGAGCTATGAACTCTGGCTTTCTTAAACGATTTAAGAGCTAAAAATAAAAGATAGATCAATAAATATAATTAGCATAGTAAAACTTCAATCTAATAGAAAACTTAATAATAAAGTAAAGTTAACTATTATTTACCGCGTGCAGCACGTACATCATCAGCAGTAATGCCGTCACGATTTACGATATTGCCTTCAAGATCAACTACATTACCATCATGATCAACATCTAACTCTTCACGTTGAATTGTCTCATTGATAGTTTGGATATGACGCTCAGTAGTTTTAGCAACATTTACTTCTTCAGTTACGTAAGTCTGTTTGCTTACATTTGCACGTTCTGCTTCAAGTTGAACTTGTACAGAGTTTGCATTTGCATCGTCGCCAATTTTACGATCTGTAGGACGGTTAACTTCATTGCGTTCAATATGAGCGTGTTCTTCTTCAAGCTCAACATCTACTGCACGATTTTCAGTCACTACATGTTTACTAACATTAACTAGGCCAGCAACGATACGATCTTTGTTTACTGTTAGACGTTCTTCTAATAATTCAAGAGTATTTGGCGCTTTGTATGCTTCTTCTTTAACATCAAAACGCTCTGCAGCTGGAACAGTGTCTGCTACAAATGCTTTACGATCTTTTTCTGCTTGTTCATTATAGCTATATTCATAATCATGATCATACTCTTCCATAGCTTCAACTTGAGATTTAGTTAAAGTGTCGAAGAACACGTCATCACCAACGATACGAGCAAGACCAGCAGGTACTAAAACTTCTTTAGAACTAAACCAACCACCAACATCAACAATTAAATAACGGATACGACCAGTAGTACTTTCAACTAAAGCACCATCAATTTTACCAATTTTTTCTTCGCTAGCACCATAAGCTGCTTTGCCAGTTGGATCGTAATAATCATCACCAATTAGATCGCGGTGAGTAGTTTGAATATCTGTTAAACGAATTAATTGACTCATTATTCTTTCCTTATACTTTTGTGAGTTTGAAGTCCTTTTAAGTTAGGACTTTATTGATTAAAGTTATTATTACTTCTTATATTTCTTTAAAATTATTGTAGCTATAAAACAGAATTAAACATCTTAGTTAAAATTACTTAAAGCATCGTATTTCATTAAAGAGATGAATTTAACATTTAATCCTTCTTTAACTGCCTGTCGATAACTTGAATAATAGAGTAACAATTGATTTAAAGGGTTTATATAGTAAACGAGTATCACAATATTAAATTGCGTAAGTAGGTGTAATTAGGTGTAAGTGTGATAACAAAGATTTAGTCATCTGTTACCTTGATAATGTAGATTCTAGTATCACATATATTCTGATAAGTTTATATAAAAAAGAGTCTCGCAAGGAGACTCTTTTGTAAACATTTAATTAGAGCTTAGTAGTTAGATAATAATAACTAGATTAAGATAATTTATGGCAGTTCAACAGCCACTGCAACCGCTTCACCGCCACCAATACATAATGAAGCAACGCCTTTTTTACCACCAGTGCGTTTTAACGAGTTGATAAGCGTCACTAAAATACGAGCACCTGAACAGCCTACTGGATGACCTAGAGCACAGGCACCACCTTCAATGTTTACTTTTTCATGTTCAAGATTCAACTCATCCATAGCTATCATAGTGACCATAGCGAAAGCTTCATTAATTTCCCACAAGTCAACATCATTTACTGACCAACCTGCTTTAGCCAATACTTTTTCCATTGCGCCAACAGGAGCAATAGTGAATTCAGAAGGGTGACGTGAATTAGAAGCTGTGGCTATGATACGAGCCTCAATATTGAGATTTTTCTCGTTGGCAATTTTTTCAGAAGTAACCACAACTGCAGCGGCGCCATCCGAAATGGAACTAGCATTAGCAGCCGTGATAGTACCTTCTTTAGCGAAAGCTGGGCGTAATAATGGAATACGTTCAGCATTGGCCTTAGCAGGTTGCCCATCGATTTCTACGACTACTTCGCCTTTACGGGTGTTAATAGTTATAGGCGTGATTTCATCTTTAAAATGACCTTCTTTAATAGCTGTTAAGGCGCGATTTAATGACTCAATGGCAAAGTCATCCATTTGTTCGCGGGTATAGCCTTTTTCATCTGCCATTTCTTGAGCAAACTGACCCATTAATTTGCCAGTATCAGCATCTTCTAAGCCATCAAGAAACATATGGTCTTTTACTTCGTTATGACCCATACGGTAACCATTACGTGCTTGTGGCAGTACATAAGGTGCATTGGTCATCGATTCCATACCACCGGCAACGATGATATCAGCACTACCGGCTTTGATAGCATCATGCGCTTGCATAACCGCTTTCATACCTGAGCCACAAAGCTTATTAATAGTAACCGCACCTGTACTATCTGGCAAACCTGCTTTACGCATAGCTTGGCGAGCTGGACCTTGTTTAACACCAGCAGTCAAGATACAACCCATAATCACTTCATCAACTTCTTTAGGGTCTACACCAGCGCGTTCTACCGCGGCTTTGATTGCTGTTGCACCAAGCTCAGGTGAGGTTGCACCAGCTAAATCGCCTTGGAAACCACCCATTGGGGTACGTGCGCCACCAACAATAACTATTGAATCTGAAGACATACTAAATATCCTTAATAAAAAAATGAGATAAATAACAGACTAAAAACTGTTAAATTTAAATGAGTTTAAAAGCAGGTTCTCTTAATATAAAAATATAGCGTCGACATTATAGGCAGATGTGGCACCATTATTGACTGCTTGTCAAAACTTATAAATTATAAGAGGGCTGATGACCTAGTCTAATTCGTGTAAGCGAATACGGACCACATCCGCTGTAATCGCTTCTAACGCTTCAATCTTAATAATGGCGCCATTCATTTGATTTTCAATCACTGGTAATGTCAAAATAATAATTGGGACCTGACCTTTTTGATGAGCAGGCTTCTGTAGGATTGCATCAATATTGATACCAGCATCACTCAAGATACGGGTCACATCGGCCAAGACGCCTGGCGTATCCTTGGCTTCAAGACGCAAATAATAACCCGTTACCATTTGATCTGCCGGCAAGATAGGGGTGTCAGACAATTCATTAGGCATAAAGGCAAGATGTGGTACATGATGACCATCTTTAACCGTAAGTACACGGATTAGATCCATTACATCTGCCATAACCGCAGAAGCAGTCGCTCCTGCACCTGCGCCATCTCCGTAATAAAGCGTTTGACCCAATGGATGAGAGTTAACCAATACTGCGTTCTTAACACCGTTAACATTGGCCAAAAGCTTATCTTCTGGAATCAAAGTAGGATGTACCCGTAATTCTATACCCGTAACCGAGTTATCAGACGAAGCATTATCTTGGTTATCATATCGACGTACTGCAAAACCTAAATGCTTAATGCGGTAGCCAAGCTGTTCAGCATACGTTACATCTTGTAGGGTGATACCGGTAATGCCTTCACAGTATACTTTATCAAACTGTAGAGGGATACCAAAGGCGATGGATGCTAAAAGTGCCAACTTATGCGCCGCATCAATGCCTTCGACATCAAAAGTAGGATCAGCTTCTGCATAACCCAAAGCTTGCGCTTCTGCCAATACGTCATTAAAGTCGCGACCAGTTTCGCGCATTTCGGACATAATAAAGTTGCCTGTCCCATTGATAATACCGGTGAGCCAATCTACTTTATTGGCAGCTACTGCCTCACGCATCACTTTAATAATGGGAATACCACCCGCTACAGCCGCTTCATAGGCAATATGCACATGATGCTGTTCAGCTAAAGCAAAAATTTCATTGCCATTTTCAGCCAATAAGGCTTTGTTAGCAGTAACCACGTGTTTGCCATGTTTAATAGCATGAATGATCACATCTTTTGCCACAGTCTGACCACCAATGACTTCGACAATAATGTCCACATCATCACTTTCAGCAATTGCCATTAAATCACTATTTTGTTTGATCGAAGGGTCGATATCAGTACGATGACGACGGGTACCTACTTGACTGATAACGATGTCATGGCCGCTACGTCTTTTGAGCTCTGACAAGTTGTCTTTAAGTAGGTCAAGTACACCTGTTCCTACAGTGCCAAGCCCTAATATGGCAAGTTTAATAGATTTACTCACAGTATCCTCAGTAGTATTGTTAAACGTTATTATAGAGAGTAGATCAAGTTTATAATAAAAGCATTAAATTCAGCAAATCATTATATAGAAAGCTTTAAAGAGCAAATTGCCCTATCATGCTAAAAACTTAAATGAAGTCCTAGTCAAGCTGAAGAGTTAGGATTAACACCATGTTTGGCCTACTAATATTATAGTGCTTAAACTTGGCTTGCTTGACCTTAATTCAAGACCTTAATTGCCTTGCTTATGACTATATTACAAGCTTAAGTTTATGAAAGTACAATAATAACTTTAAAAAGAGTGATAAAAGTTAAAAGACTAGGCAATAAAGTTACCATGATGGAGGTGTAAAAGTAACTTAGTGGCGGTTAATTTTACTGACGCTTTAGTCTAAAACGGATCCTATATTAACAGTCAACGAAAAGCGAATAAAGGGCTAACCCTTCTCTATATTTTTTATGAGGTGGTTGCTAAAAAAGGACCTGCCCATAACAGATCCTTTCGCCTAAAGATAACTATTTATCAACTTTATGTATTTATTTCAGATCACCTACTACTTGAACTTCAACTCGGCGATCAGGTGCTAAACAAAGTTTAGTTTGTTCAAGACTCATATTTTGACAAGATTGGGTTAACGGAGAAGACTCACCCATGCTCGATGTTGATATAGAAGATGGATTAAACCCACGACCTGCTAACTCGTCTTTTATGGTATTGGCACGTTGCAGGGCTAAATTATAATTATAAGCCTCATCACCAAGATAATCTGTATGTCCTACCACGTTAATAGAATGAATTTGACTGTAATCTTGCTGAATGGTCGCTGTCAATTTATCGATATTAAAGGCACTAGAAGATTTTATATTAGCGGAATTAAAGTCAAAAAGTAAATCAGAGGACAGGGTAAAAGTACGCGCCTTTGGCTCAATTATCGGAGTAGGTTTTTCGACAATAACAGGTTTAGGCTTGTTTAAGGTGTTTTCAATAGCTTCAGCACATTGAGGTTTATCCCAATAATAGTTTTCAACTTTATCGTGTTTATTAAAATGTAATTGTAATTGGCATTGAATATACTCTCTTGAATACGGCTGACGTATTTTTAAAATGTAATTCCAGTTATTTGACATAAACTCATTAAAATGTGGATTGCCGATTAATTTACGAACAGTATCATCATCAATACCTGTATTGATATGGATAAGATCGTCTGCATCGTAACGTGGTATATCTTTTAGATACGTTTTATTTGCGTTTGGAAATTCTATTTTAGTTGGATCAGTGCTACTTGTAGCCGCTTGTATAGAAGCAGTTGTAAGTAATGCGGAGCAGCTCAAAAGCGTAAAAGGTAATATTGATAATAGGCTTTTCATAAGTAATACCTTGCTAGTATATGGTTAAAATCAAATATGAGGTTCAGGCTTGCTGTCTTTTAATCAGCAAACCTGAAAGATAGCTTGAAATTATGAATGCTACTCAATAACCCCCGATACACCTATACGGAATAATGGATCATTTTTGGTATTGGTGGATACACCACCATTTATTGACCATCGTCCGTTATCTGCTGTACGGCGTAAGCTAATACCAACAGCCGATTGGCTATTGTAATGGCTTGCACCAGCTGCATAAGTCCATTTGCCTGCAACATAAGGCGCATTTTCAATAGCGGCAGCAGAAGCAATGCCCGCAGAAAGTTGGTCTTCTAAATTGTCCATATGGACAGCAAGTTTATAGCCTAAGTCATTTAGTTGATTGATGTTCGCTGCATCTGTTCCTTGTACGCCAGGAGCAACATTTGTAATCGTATTTCCACCGTTATCAAGTCCTTGGTTAGTAACACTGACTGAATTAGAGGGCATATTATGGTTCGTAACGGTTATACCGTTGTTATCCACAAGTGTATTGCCAGTAGTCACACTTTTAACGGTAATATCATCTTTTAAACCAACTTTAACACCATTAGCAGTAGTTTTAGTGGTGATATTACTATCACCAGTAACATTGACTGTGTCACCAAGCTTATAGTTATTGGTTGTTGAACCATCTCCTACGTTTAAGCCTTTATTGATACTAACTGTATTGGTTGCTATTTGATTGCTATTGTTCACAATGTCCTTTTTATTTTGGTCAACAATCAAGTTTGTGGCGTGTAATTGAGAGCCATTAATGGCGTCGTTACTATCTGCGCTTACTTTACCTTCTGCGATATTACTAAGTTTTGAGGCAGTAGTGGTTGATCCATTAGCATTTTGTAGACTTGCAATAATAGTGCTAGTCTCAACGCTATTACCGCTACCATCCATAGCTGTGTTAAATGTATCGCCAACCTTATAAACTTTATTGCCTTGCGAATCAGTATAGACAACTGGTAACTGAGCACTATTTACAATACCTTGAGTATTTACAGATAGATCGTAGTTGTTACCATTCGCCGACGCTGTCTGAGTAACACTGACACTACCATTATTAGAAGTAACTTTAGTACGACCATCATCAACATATTTTTTGTTAGTGACTGAATTAGGTGTATTACCGACACTTTCAACAGTCATATTATTTGCCGCGACTGAACTGAATGTAACAGAATCAGAAGTTGACACTTTAATACCGCCATTACTATCTTCTTCTAACTTCATATTATTACCAGTAGCAAAGTTTGCGGTATTAGAGGCTTTATTAAGGGTTTTAACGTCTTTTCCATCTATTTGAGTGACAACGGATTGTAAAGCATTGTCAGCTGTACCACTTACTACCTTCAATTGACTGACATTGACCGCGTCTGAGTCTTTGACACCTGCTTTAATATTGGTGATGACGGTATTTCCTGCGTTAATACCAGTATTTTCAATACTCACAGGACCTACTGAAACGGTGCCGGCAGTGATGGTATTAGCCGTCACCGAATCAAAGCTGACGTCTTTGGCAGTGGCTACTTTTATAGATCCATTGTTATCGGTTAGGACAATGTTGTCACCATTTTGGAAGTTGGCAACGTTGTCGGCTTTATTTAGCGTTTTCACCCCAGTGCCGTTGATTTGAGTGACCACCGTTTGTAGGGCAGAGTCGGCGTTAGCTAAACTGTCTTTAGCGCCTTGGGTCAACTCGACTTTATAATCAGTGATGTCAGTTGCATTATCTGTGGTACCAGTCACGTCTAAACTGGTAGAGGACACCGTTGATTTCTCAGCATTGACGGTATATTCAACCCCGCCATTTGCATTGCTGCCGGTATCCACAGTAACGTTGTTGCCCTTAACGACGGTACTGTGCTTTTGACCATTGGCGATAGCGTCTTTGGTGGTTTGATTCAGATCAACCACATAGTCGGTCACGTTGTTCGCGCCCTCTGTACCAACAACCGTGACAGCAGTAGAACCTGCTGAGGCTGTTGTGCCATTTGCATTGACAGTATAAATATCTTGACCATCGTCGCCTGTTGTTTTCACCACGTCTTTGACGTTAGTACCCGCCGCCACTTCGGTTTTCGATGTAGCAGAGGCCATCTTTAACTGACTGACATTTACCGCATCTGTATCGGCGGTACCTATCGCGACGTTGATAATCTTGTTGTTGCCGTTATCAAGTCCTGTATTGCTTAGGTTTACACCCCCCATGGTGACACGGCCATTGGTGCCTAAATCAACTTGTTCAGCAAGCTTAATGGCAATGGTGCCATCGGCATTGGCTAGGGTTTGAATGTTGTTCTCAGTACTGCTGGTTGCACCGCCCACTAAGCTTAGAACCTCACTTGGCTTACGGGTAATTGTCACACCGGCATTGTCGCCTTTGAACTGCTGCTGGGTGTTTGAGATAGCGTTAAAGACATCACCGCCATTGACCACATCTTGACTGCCTTGCGTCACATAGTCTTTACTGCCGCCTTGGGCTAGACTGTCTGCGTTATTCACCGTCATGGTATCTGCCGCCACAGTGCCGGCAGTGATGGTATTAGCCGTCACCGAATCAAAGCTGACGTCTTTGGCAGTGGCTACTTTTATAGATCCATTGTTATCGGTTAGGACAATGTTGTCACCATTTTGGAAGTTGGCAACGTTGTCGGCTTTATTTAGCGTTTTCACCCCAGTGCCGTTGATTTGAGTGACCACCGTTTGTAGGGCAGAGTCGGCGTTAGCTAAACTGTCTTTAGCGCCTTGGGTCAACTCGACTTTATAATCAGTGATGTCAGTTGCATTATCTGTGGTACCAGTCACGTCTAAACTGGTAGAGGACACCGTTGATTTCTCAGCATTGACGGTATATTCAACCCCGCCATTTGCATTGCTGCCGGTATCCACAGTAACGTTGTTGCCCTTAACGACGGTACTGTGCTTTTGACCATTGGCGATAGCGTCTTTGGTGGTTTGATTCAGATCAACCACATAGTCGGTCACGTTGTTCGCGCCCTCTGTACCAACAACCGTGACAGCAGTAGAACCTGCTGAGGCTGTTGTGCCATTTGCATTGACAGTATAAATATCTTGACCATCGTCGCCTGTTGTTTTCACCACGTCTTTGACGTTAGTACCCGCCGCCACTTCGGTTTTCGATGTAGCAGAGGCCATCTTTAACTGACTGACATTTACCGCATCTGTATCGGCGGTACCTATCGCGACGTTGATAATCTTGTTGTTGTTGGCATTAAAGCCATTGGCTGTGACAACGCCTGTAAAGGTCGGGGCATTAAGAAGCTGAATATCTACTTTGCCATCTGTAACTACAGTTTTGACATTATTATTTGAGGACGCTGCTGTCGCACCACCTGTTATTGCAATCGTAGATCCTAACGATTGTTGCGAGCCATCATTATTGGTATCTTGTAGCTCATTACCTATAAAGGTGAGCGGCGTCTGTGTGACTTGCTTTAACTGGGCAACGTTCACAGCATCGGTATCTTCAGAACCTGCTGCTAGACTAGTAATTTGGCGCGTCAATCCACTATTGACATCACCAACTGATACTGCTGCTCGGGTGGCTCGCCATGTTGAGTCTGAAATAGTAGAGTTTGTATTCGTAACAATATCATAGCCACTTGTAGTTGGAATATCTCTAGTGGCAATAGATGCGGAGCCAAGAGCTATACTATTTTTAACCTTTGCCTGTGATTCAGAACCTAGAGCTATTGCATTTTCAGTCTCAGCCTGAGCACGTTCACCTATAGAAATTGTATTATTAATCGATTCTGTTGTGGTGCCTAAATTTATGCCTGCACTTTCGCCTATTGCTATATTAGAATTTCCTTTTACATTATTGCCAGACCCTATACCCAAAGCTAAGTTATTTTGACCAGTTATTTGTTGACCAGAACGATAGCCTAAAGTACTGTTACCTGATCCAGTTACATTCTGTCCTGACCAGTTACCCACTGCAGAGTTTTGACCGCCTTTAACGCCACGTCCAGATTGACTACCTAAAGCTGTATTGCGGCTACCTTCTACAGTTTGACCTGCTTGAAAGCCAACAGATACATTATCAATGCCTACGTTTTTATTGGTATCACTTATTCCAGAGCCAGCTTGCATTCCTAAAGAGGTATTGTGAGTGCCACTTGCGTAAGCGCCTGCTAACGCACCCACGTTTGTATGACCATTTCCTGCCGTACTACGACCACTTTGGGCACCTAATGACGTTGTACCAACACCTTGAGCTTCAGTTCGATAACCTATCGCAATGCTTTGTTCATTTTGAGCTTGAGCTCGATAACCGATAGCTGTAGCATTCCCACCTGCTGCTTCAGCACTAAATCCCACAGCTATACCACGATCTCCAGTTGCTCTAGCATTTTCACCAGCAGTCACTGAGGTTGCACCTGCAGCGCCTGCTGAATCCTCTACTTTTCCTAAGTTTGTCGTTGCGTTACCTGTACCTGCATTTGAGCCATCAGCTTTATTAACATGGAAATAAGTATCTTTATTAAGTGTATTTATAGCTGTATTAAGTTGACTACCATTAATAGCATCTTTGGATGAGTCACTAATAGCACCATCAGCGACGTTAGTAATCTTATTATTGTTGGCATTAAAGCCATTGGCTGTGACAACGCCTGTAAAGGTCGGGGCATCAAGGAGCTGAATATCTACTTTGCCATCTGTTACAACAGTTTTAACATTATTATTTGAAGATGCTGCTGTCCCACCACCTGTTATTGCAATCGTAGATCCTAGCGTTTGTTGCGACCCATCGTTATTGGTATCTTGTAGCTCATTACCTATAACTGTCAGGGGGCTTGACGCTACGTTAGCCACTGCCTTCAATTGCGACACATTTACAGCATCTGTATTGTCTGAACCGGCAGCAACATTGGTTATTTGACGGGTGCTATCTGCTTTACCAACGGATACTGCACCTAGATTTCCAACGACCGTGCTTGCAATAGCCGTTTTATCGGCAGTATTAGCTTTATCAAGAGCATAAACTGTGTTGCTACTGGCTAAAGCGGAACTTGATGTCGTTGCATTAGTAAGCGCTGCTCTATTGGCCACCGACTGTGACCCTAAAGCAATAGCATCCGTTTTAGTCGCTGATGAGGCATAGCCGATAGCCACGCCTCTAGAGTCTGATACAGATGATGCATTACCAATAGCAACAGCTCTCGTACCTTTGGCTTTTGCACCTGCATTACTTGAGTCATAACCACCACCTATTGCAACGGCGCCTGCACCATCTGCTGATGCAGCATTACCATCACTACCACCACCAATTGCAGTGGATCCTGATCCTGTTGAATTCGATGAGCGGCCTATTGCAGTTGCGTATTTGGTATTCGCTATCGTATCAGAACCTATCGCTATAGTATTATCGCTAGAGGAAGCAGCATTCTCGCCTATAGCAATACTGTTACCACCACTTGCAATAGAATTCGTACCTACTGAGACAGCTTTGCCACCAGACGCTTTTGCACCAACGCCTGCTGCCAAAGCATTCATGGCAGTAGCTCCACCAGCTTCATCTACTTTACCTAGATTACTACTAGCGACACCAGTACCTGAATTGGTGCCATTATTGACATGAAAATACATGTCTTTAGGCGCGGCAAGGTCAGCGACGGCTTTAAGCTGAGCTACGTTTACTGCATCTGTATTGTCTGAACCAGCAGCGACATTAATTATTTGGCGAGTACTGGTGCTATTGCCCACAGAGACTGCCCCAAGACTACCTTTAACAGTGTCTGTTACAGCCGTTTTTGTCGTTGTCGAGGCGGAAGTAGGGGCGTAAACTTCATTTGTACTTCCAGTTGCAGTTGCAGATGTAGTAGTGCTAGCTAATGCTGCTCTATTCGCTGTTGAGTTCGCACCAAGAGCAACTGCGCCATTGATTGTGGTGGACGAGTTCGCGCCTAATGCTGTTTGATTAGAAATGGCTTTGGCTGTTGTTGATTGATATCCTAATACTGTCGAATTTTCTCCACCGACAAACCCCTTCTTGCCACATACTGTTTGAGTATCAGCATATGTCGCTTGATATTCAGAATCAGAAAAATAACTATTACCATTACAATAAGTAGGAGCTGCATTTGCAGATACTGTCAATCCCAAACCAGTCATAATGCCCATAGCCAGTAAACTAGGCATTAATAAATTTATGTTTACTAAACCACTATTAATGGTACTTTCTGATGTTTTTGAAGCGCTTCCAGCGGCACGAATGCTTTTTTTACCTTGCCCTTTGGCATGTTCCGCAACTGCCACAAAAGTAGCCGTAGCTTTATTAAAAATTACTTTATAGATATGATTCATGAGGATTGTCCTGCGTTATTAAATTTAAATAAGAAAAAAAATTGGAGATAAAGCTAAAGAAATATGGAAGGAAATTAAAAGAATAAATAATGAGTTATGATGTGATAATCTTATAAATAAGTTGATTTGATAAATTGAAGTTTAGAAATATAAACTAAGAGTCAGAATTCTCTTAGATTAAAACTATATAATTTGAAAAAATAAATTGTATTAATAGACCATATAAAATTAATAATTAATAAGAATTATAACTTAGATTAACGTACGAAGTGCAATTACTTAAAATGAGTGAAAAGGAGGCAAAG
>NZ_JAGLBC010000059.1 GCF_018260395.1 Psychrobacter sp. | reverse complement strand
AACTATTATAAATGTAACTGACTACACTTTCTATCATTAACTATTGTCTAAAATATCTTGGTTAAAGCCAATGTTAAGCATCTTATTGATTTGCATCCCAAGATAGCAACAATTAAATATTAGTAATAGACAATACGTACATAAACCCTTGAAATCTTTGTAATGTCAAACCTAGCAAGGTTTATTTATCAACATCATCTATAATACTGCAAGGCTTAAAATTTAGTATTACTACTATACGCCGCTCAGCTCTACTCTAAGCTCTTCAATACTTGGCACCTTATGAAAGTTTATCACTGTGACTTCGCCCAAACGACGACGCCCTAATGCAGTATTGGCATCAAGTGTTAATAAGGCTACTTTTTTGGCATTACGTTCTAATACCAAATGGTGTTCACGCAAAAGTGCCGTAAAATCTGGAAAATTTTTGCTGATAAGATTTTTAAGCTTCAAAAGCTGCTCATTCGATGCCTTGCCAAATGCGCTCACCTGACTATTAAACATAGGTTTACTTTGTGCATTGCTCTTTGCATTAAATTTAGCATTAGCCGTTTTGGCGGCTTGTTTGTTTTTAGTCCACTTTTCTTTATCAGAGCCTAAGGTTTTTGGCTTTAAAGCCAAAGCAATGACAAAAAGCGCTATTGAACAAAGGAGCACTGCGCTTAGTAATACTGAACCACTGAAAGTCTGATACATACATCCTCCTATTATCATTAATGTATTATGATACATAAACCCAAGCTTATATATAGGTGTTTTATGACCAATGCTTTACAACAAGCCATAACTCTACTCCAAGGCGCAAAACAAATTTGTATCTTAACCGGTGCCGGTATCTCAGCTGAAAGTGGTATACCTACTTTTAGAGACAAACAAACTGGACTTTGGGAAAACTTTAGAGCTGAAGATTTAGCCAGTATTGAAGCCTTCGACCGTGATCCAAAATTGGTCTGGTCCTGGTACCAATGGCGACGTAATTTGGTGATAGATAAACAACCAAATCCTGCTCATTATGCTTTAGCTAACCTTGAACAATGGGCAATTAATCATAATAAGACCTTTTATCTTATCACTCAAAATGTTGATGATTTACATGAGCAGGCAGGTATTAAAGCCACTCATTTACATGGACATCTATGGAAGAACAAATGTAGTCAATGCGAGGCTAGCTATGACGCAGATAATGATTACACTCAAGATATGCTGCTTAAATGTCCTCTATGTGATGCTTATATTAGACCAGACATAGTATGGTTTGGTGAGATGTTGCCGCATGACGAATGGCAACTTGCCGAATATGCTGTCAATAATTGCGATGTATTTATTAGCATTGGTACTTCAAGTTTGGTTTATCCCGCTGCAGGACTATTACAGGTTGCAAAAAGGCAGGGAGCTAGAATTATTGAAATTAATTTAAACCCTACTCAAAATCCAATTATTGATCTAGTGATATCAGGTAAAGCAGGTGAAATATTGCCCAGTCTTGTATCAGCGCTAGAGTAATGGTATTACAATTATTTAATAGCATTATAAGCATTTAACTATAATAGCTAATTGAAATACAAATAAAAAAGCTAGGCTCTAAAATGAACCTAGCTTTAATTTGAGTTTTAAAATTAAATATTTACTTTAAGAAAACCACAGTATCAGATAGCTCATTACCTTCTGGATCATGTTCTAAATAATAGTGTTGTCTTAGTAGCAATCCTATCTCATCTAACAAATCGGCTAAGCTTTGTTCTTTATTTCCTTTGGCCATTCCATCTAAGGCTTTATCACACATAGCTTTCCAAACAGTAGGACTAACATGAGCATTGATACCTCTATCCGCAACAATTTCTAAAGACTTTTCACAGATATTCACATAGACCAAAATGCCAGTATTTTCTTCAGTATCCCATATTCGATACAAGCTAAATAAATCTACTGCCCTTTCACGGCAACCCACACTATAAGCCAAGTTCACAGGTAAATGATTTTCAATGATTAAAAACACTTCACCGCGATGACCTTTTTCTGCTTCTGTTACCTTTTGAGTTAAGCGTGACATCACTTCATCAGATACCCAGCGACGATGCATAATGGGCATAAAGATGGCTTGACGCCACCATCTGGCAAAGCTAGGTTGACTAACCACATTATGCCCTTCAGCAACGTTAGGATGTGCAGACTTTAATTCAGGCTGTGCGTTTTGTAGCATGTTAGTCTTACCTCAAACCTTATGATATTAAAAAGATTTATTGTTAAAATATTTTAAAGCTAACTTATAATCTCGTGTTTAAGCGTTCAGTAGTACATCGTTCAATAGTACTGTAACCACACCTACATAGATTTAAAATCTACCATGACCCGCCAGCGCCGCCGCCTCCAAAACCGCCACCGCCGCCTCCAAAACCACCACCGCCAAAGCCGCCGCCACCGAAGCCACCACTTCCGCCCCCACCAAAGCCTCCACCAGGAAAGAAGATAACACCACCACCACGACCGCCTTTACCACCACCTTTTCCGCCGCCACCACGAGAAATCAAGAACAGCCATAAAAATACTGCCATAAGAACAGTGGTAATCAACCCTGCACCAGCAGAAAGTGCCATAAATGCAAATCCACCAGTAGCTAAAAATGAGCCAATAATACGGCCCAATACAGAGGTTAAGAATAATCCAAAAATTAGGGCAATAAGAAAAGACCCAAATATTGAAGGAGAATTGCCACTACTTTGGTTTTGAGCTTGTGCACGCTCCTTAGCAAGAGCATCTGACTGGGCTAATACATCAGGGTCAGCTACTAATCGTTCTTCTATACGATTAATACCTTTGATCAATCCACCGCTATAATCACCTTGCTTAAACGAGGGTTTGATTTCATCATCAATGATACGGTTTAAAGCGGCATCAGGTAATACCCCTTCAAGGCCATAACCTGACAAGATATAAATATTCCTATCATTAACAGCAACCAGTATCAATAAACCATCATCGGTATCTTTATTACCAAGCTTCCATTTTTCTGCTACTTGCATACTATAATCAAAGATATCCATCCCATTAGTAGAAGGCACAGTAACCACAGCAGCTTGTGCCAAACCCTGATCATAGATATGGCGAAGTCTTTGGGTTAAAAGTTGCTTTTCTTGAGGGGTAAAGATATTGGCCTGATCGACCACTGGTGAATTCAGTATGAGTTTATCGTTGTCAACGCTTGGAGCTGTCGATTGTCTAGGTGGATTATTAGTACTAGGAGCAGCTGTCTTGGTATTATCTTCTGCTGTGGCTTGACCTATGTTCGGTATATTGTCAGTGATAGCATCGTTACCCAATACCGCATCATTGATAGCTTCATTTTGTTGCCCAGCCTTAGCTACGGCAACCATATCATCAATACTTTGATCACTATATTGTTTAGTAGTTTGTGATGATCCAACACTTGTAGCTTCATTATTGGCAGCAAAACTTACAGGCGTTACTAACAGGGTTGCGCCTATTAATGACAATATTGACCAGCTATGTTTTAACTTTTGCATGCGCATCATCACCACTCTATTCAAAGACACTAATTTAAAATTTGCAGCCCATACACATATAGCCTATGAGCTGCTCTACTATTTAAAATATTGGGGCGTAGACAATAAAGGTTTAGTCTCTAATTAACTATATACTTATTAACCTATAAGCTTATTAAGCTATAAGCATATTAAACCTATATGACTTTCAAGGTATTTAATTATTAAAGAATATAATTATTGACCAAAATCAACTTTCGGAGCATTTGAAATCTCTTTTTCGTTATCCACGGTAAAGTTTGGTTTAGGATTCATACCGAATACTTTGGCAGTTATATTAGTCGGGAACTGACGTACAGTAGTGTTATAAGATTGGACTTCTTGGATATAGCGGTTCCGAGCAACCGTAATACGGTTCTCAGTGCCTTCAAGTTGAGCTTGAAGATCTTGAAACAATTTATCAGACTTAAGCTCTGGATAACGCTCAGAAACAGCCATCAAGCGTGATAAAGCACCTGTCATCTGAGCTTGTGCTGCTTGATAATTTTCCATAGCTTTTGGATCATTCAAAGCTTCTGGAGTAAGCTGAATACTTCCGGCTCTTGAACGGGCTTCAGCAACCTGAGTGAATACCTCTTGTTCTTGATTGGCGTATTGCTTAACCACTTGTACTAAGTTAGGCACTAGGTCATCGCGGCGCTTATATTGGTTAACCACTTCAGACCAAGCTGCATTTACCTGCTCGTCTTGCGCTTGCAGGTTGTTATAACCACAACCTGATAAACTCACTGCTGACATGCTTAAAACGGTTGATAACATTAGTGGCTTAAGGATTGATTTACGTGACATAACTAACTACTCCGAAAATTTCAAATGAAAAGACAATTAATTTATCTTATGTATAGTTGAACTATCAATTAATAAAGAATCAATAAAAATTTATCTAAAAAGTTCAAATAGCTATACTTAATAAGAATATAAATTAAAACGTCAGCTGAGTTGAGACGGTTTTAGAATAAAATTCCGCATTCTAAATTTAGATAAATTAAATTTAATAGTAAGATATCGCAATTGTACTGTTGAATGATATCAAATCACAATTAATACAATTTATTGTTACTTAAATACAACCGCATTACCGTAATAAAGCGATAGTAAAAGAGTAAACAAAAGCTATCATGCGACTAAATTTCAAAATTGATAAGTAGTAAAAGATTATATTAATCTAGCAATTTACATCTAATTGTGGCAAATTACAGTTACGTAGCAAAACTTTTGCGTAACATTTATCTTATCAATTTTACATTATACTTGTATGCTACTCATTAATGTGTTTGTATTTATCTAATTGTATTTGTTGATTTTTTTAATAATTATATTACTTAAATAAGTGCTGTACACAGGTTCTAAAAAATTACAAATAGCAAAGAAACAGGTATGTTGCTTAATTTGTTAAAACTAGGAAAAACACTATGGAAGGCATTGTAAGTGCTTTAAATAACATTATTTGGAGTCCTGCGCTAATCTACTTATGTCTAGGTGCAGGTTTATTTTATTCAATCATGACTCGGTTTGTTCAGATTCGTCTTTTTAAAGAGATGATTCGACTGCTGTTTAAGAGCAAACCTGATAATGATGGTATATCTTCTTTTCAGGCCCTAGCCGTCGCATTAGCAGGTCGTGTTGGTATGGGTAACATCGCCGGTGTGGCTGCTGCAATTGGCTTTGGTGGTCCAGGTGCGGTATTTTGGATGTGGGTCGTGGCTTTTCTAGGCGCTTCTACTGCTTATGTAGAATCAACTCTAGGTCAGATTTATAAAGAGCGTGATGTGGTGACTGGCGAATATCGTGGTGGTCCTGCTTACTACTTCGAACGCGCTCTTGGTCAAAAATGGTATGGCATTTTATTTGCAATCTCATCCATTATTGCTTGTGGTATTTTCTTACCAGGTGTTCAGGCCAATGGCGTTGTAAACGCAGTTGCCCAAGTAACTGGTGAAGGTAGTTTGATGACGTTAATGGGCATGGAAGTGGGTTCAACCCGTCTTATTGCTTTAGTCATCATCCTATTGGTATTAGGCTTTATTATCTTTGGTGGTATTAAGCGTATTGCTAACTTTGCTGAATATGCAGTTCCTTTTATGGCCATAGGATATGTGTTTTTAGCCATCTTAATCATGTTCACCAACTTTAGCAAAGTACCTGAAGTGTTTGGTATGATCTTTAGCGATGCGTTCTCTGCCCAAGCAGGTTTTGGTGCGGCTATCGGTTGGGGTGTAAAACGTGGTATTTATTCTAACGAAGCAGGTCAAGGTACAGGACCTCACGCAGCAGCAGCAGCTTCTGTAGATCATCCTTCACAGCAAGGTCTGGTTCAGGCATTCTCAGTTTATGTAGATACTTTATTGGTTTGTTCTGCCACTGCGTTTATGATTTTATCAACTGGTATGTACAATATCCAAGGTGAACTACCAGATGGTCAATTTATCGTACAGAACGTAGCGGCTGATATTGAAATTAACTCACCTTCATTTACCCAGATGGCTATGGAATCGGTATATGGGACCGTAGGTGATTCGTTTATTGCTGTGGCTGTATTCTTCTTTGCCTTTACCACTATCCTTGCTTACTACTATATTGCAGAAGTTAACATCTCTTATTTAACTCGCTCTATGGGTAAAAGCGCCAGTAAAACTGGTTTATTCATTGTAAAATTGATGATTATGTTTATGGTTGCTTATGGTGCCTTAAATAGCTCAGGCTATATCTGGGGTCTTGGCGATGTAGGTGTTGGCTTAATGGCTTGGTTAAACATTGTTGGTATAATCATTATCTTCTTTGTTGCAAAACCAACCCTTACTATGCTTAAAGACTACGAAGATCAATTAAAGGCGGGCGGCGGAACTTCAAATAAACGCTTTGTGTTTGATCCTAAAAAATTCGGTATCAAAAATGCCACTTATTGGGAAGATCGTCATAAAGAGACGGTAGAAGCTAATCGTAAAAATGACCTTAACCTTAAATAAGTCAGTTATTTAAAATTATTTTCTAGCCAGTTCATTAAAAAACCCGATATTAGTATCGGGTTTTTTGTGCCTAATATTATAAAATATTTTTATAATCAACAACTTTAGCTAGCCTTCTGGAAAAAGCACTTTATCAATGACATGTACGGTACCATTACGGGTAGGAATATTAGCCACTTTAATAGACGCTGTACGACCTATACCATCCTGAATCGTTTTTTGATCCGTGATAGTAAGCTGATGATTATTAAATGTGGTTAACCGACTTGAATGCAGCTGAGCTAGGTTTAGTGGTTGTGACGTTTTAGCAACATGATAACCCAATAATATACGAAGTAGCGGTTTGTTGTGCATTAGCTTTTGCTTGGTCATGGTGGTTTCATTAAACCATGCTTCAAAGGCAGCATTGTCTGGTGCGAAGATCGTATAGTTTTTTCCGGCAAACCTAAGTGCACCTGACAAGCCAGCTGCCTCTATGGCTTCGACTAAGATAGAAAGATTAGGGTTTCGTCTGGCCATTTCTAACGCATTTTCTGAAGCATCATAGCTAATTTCTGATGCTGATGGCGCTGAAGATTTAATAGGTGCTGGATTAATATACGGAGTTGGTTGAGAAAAGCTACTATAAGTGGCATTAGAAGACAAATCTAATCGATTGAAGCTTTTGCTATCAGTAACTAAAAATTGCTGTGATATTTTGGTAGAGCTAGGCGTGGCAGACTGTGCTGCATATTGGCATCCAAAAGCTGCCATTAAAAAAGCCAGTGTCCATACGGGCGTTGTTTTCATGATAAAGCTTATCCTTTGCTATTGAGCCTAAGTTATTAATCCTTATTAAATAACCACAACTTTAAACCATAGTTAGTGTTTCTAGTTATTGAACCTTGTTGAATATAGTTAGTAAAACCAGTTAGTGAACATAGTTGTTTAAAAAAGTAGTTATTTAAAGTAGTTGTTTAAAATAGTTATTTAAAGTAGCTATAAATCATGAAAGCTTTAGTGCCCAAAACAGTTACTCATGATTCATTTAGTTTAAACAAAAAATCTTATTATGACTATGGCAATTTTGAAGTTACAAACTTTTCCATATCTGAAAATTCTAGATTCAGGCAACTGAATAAGTAGCTATATTGTGGTCTTACTAAATTGATTTATACTAGCAAGGAATTAGATATTGATAGGCAATATGCTACACTAACCCAGTTTTAGAGATCTAATCTGACAACCCTTGCTCCTAACCCCGTACTCTTAAATAGAAGATGATGTAGACAAGGCTTCTACCCCCCTATTAACTTACAGTATAAGAAAGTGCTATGTCCAATTGCTCACATCCTGAACACAATCTTAAAAAAGACCTTGCTGATCATGCTCAAAAAAAAGGGCACAATCCAGACAACTTTAACCTAGTTGCGCCTGTTCAAATTCCCTTCAAGGCGCAGCAGCTTAGTGCACGACAACGCATTGTAGAACAGCTTGATCAGCGTATCTTAATGCTCGATGGTGCTATGGGTACTCAGATTCAGACTTTTAACTTAAAAGAAGCTGATTACCGCGGTGAGCGCTTTGCCAACTTCACCCAAGATGTAAAGGGTAACAACGATCTATTGGTGTTAACTCAACCTGAAATTATCAAAGGTATTCATAGTGATCATTTAACTGCTGGCGCTGATATCATTGAGACCAATACCTTTAATGCTACCCAGATTTCGATGGCAGATTATGGTATGGAGCATTTGGTTACTGAGATTAACCGTGAGGCTGCTCGAATTGCGCGCGAAATAGCAGATGAATTTACTGCCCACAATCCTGATAAACCACGCTTTGTGGCTGGGGTAATTGGCCCTACTTCACGCACCTGCTCACTCTCTCCGGATGTAAATGACCCAGCATTTCGTAACGTCACTTTTGACGAATTGGTAGACAACTATACTGAAGCCTTATTTGCCTTAATTGAGGGCGGTATCGACCTTGTTTTAATCGAAACCATCTTTGATACCTTGAATGCCAAAGCGGCTATATTTGCGGTAACAGGCGTGTTTGAAACCCTAGGATTTGAGTTACCCATTATGATATCGGGAACCATTACCGATGCCTCAGGTCGTACCTTATCGGGTCAAACCGCTGAAGCTTTTTATAATTCTATCCGTCATGCCAAACCTTTATCGGTAGGCTTCAACTGTGCGCTCGGCGCTGATGCGTTAAAGCCACATATTCAAACCTTATCAGATATCGCTGATACTTATGTCTCAGCGCATCCGAATGCAGGCTTGCCTAACGAATTTGGTGAATATGATGAGACGCCATATGAAACTGCAGCTCTCCTAGACGGTTTTGGTAAATCTGGCCTATTAAACATTGTTGGCGGCTGTTGTGGTACTCGTCCTGAGCATATTAAAGCTATCCACGATGTGATGCAAAAATACCCGCCACGCAAGATTCCAACCATTGCGCCCGCCTGCCGATTATCAGGCCTTGAGCCTTTTACTATCACCAAAGACAGTTTATTTGTCAACGTAGGTGAACGTACCAACGTTACTGGCTCCAAAAAGTTCTTACGTTTGATTAAAACCGGCGAGTTTACCGAAGCATTAGATGTTGCACGTAACCAAGTTGATGGCGGCGCCCAAATCGTTGATATCAATATGGACGAGGGCATGCTCGACTCCAAAGCGGCTATGATTCACTTCTTAAACTTAGTGGCCGGCGAGCCGGATATCAGCCGCGTGCCGCTGATGATTGACTCCTCAAAGTGGGACATTATAGAGGAGGGCTTAAAGCGCACCCAAGGTAAATCAGTGGTGAACTCCATTTCGCTCAAAGAGGGCTACAATGAGTTTGTGAAGCATGCCAAATTATGTATGCGTTATGGTGCAGCAGTCATTGTCATGGCCTTCGATGAAGATGGTCAAGCTGACAGCTATGAGCGCAAAATTCAGATTTGTCAGCGCAGTTATGACATCTTAGTCGATGAGATAGGCTTTCCCTCTGAAGACATCATTTTCGACCCCAATATTTTTGCAGTGGCCACAGGAATTGTTGAGCACAATAACTATGGCGCAGACTTCATCAACGCCACTAAGTGGATTACTGATAATCTACCCAATGCCATGGTATCAGGTGGTGTGTCAAACGTTTCATTCAGCTTTCGCGGTAACCCTATTCGTGAAGCCATTAACGCCGTATTCTTGTACCATGCCATTCAAGCTGGCTTAACCATGGGTATCGTTAACCCTGCCATGCTAGAAGTGTATGACGAAATTCCTAAAGATGCGCGCGAGGCCATTGAAGATGTCATGCTTAACCGCAATCAGGGTACGAGCGGTCAAGATGCCACTGAGCGCTTAATGACCGCAGCAGAAGCTTATGTGGCGGGCGGTAAAAAGAACGACGGTACCATTGATTTATCTTGGCGTGAACAGTCGGTAGAAAAACGTATCGAACACGCTTTGGTTAAAGGCATCACCACCTATATTGATGAAGATACCGAAGAAGCTCGCCAAAAATACCCCAAACCACTGCATGTCATTGAAGGTCCTTTAATGGATGGCATGAATGTGGTCGGCGATCTATTTGGTGCTGGTAAAATGTTTTTGCCTCAAGTCGTAAAATCTGCCCGTGTTATGAAGCGTGCCGTAGCCGTATTGAACCCTTATATTGAGGAAGAAAAGGTCGAGGGAGAGGTCAAAGGGAAAGTCATTATGGCCACAGTAAAAGGTGACGTTCACGATATCGGTAAAAACATCGTGGGAGTGGTACTTGGCTGTAACGGGTATGACGTGGTCGACTTGGGTGTTATGGTGCCTTGCGATAAGATCCTCGACACTGCGATAGCAGAAAAGGCCGATATTATTGGTTTATCAGGTCTGATTACTCCAAGCCTTGATGAGATGGTCTATGTGGCAAAGCAAATGCAAGAGCGTGGTATGACCCTACCATTAATGATTGGTGGTGCAACTACTTCCAAAGCCCATACCGCGGTAAAAATTGAACCCAACTATCAAAATGATGCAGTCATTTATGTCTCTGATGCATCACGTTCTGTGGGCGTAGTGACTAAGCTGTTGTCCCAAGAGCACCGTGTAGAGCTTCTACGGGAGACCCGCGAAGAGTATGAAAAAGTGCGTGAACGCCTAGCCAATCGTAAACCTAAAGCGGCTAAGCTGAGCTATAAAGAGTCAATTGAACAAGGCTTTAAGTTTGATTGGGAAAACTACACCCCGCCTACTCCCAATGAACTAGGACAAGTTATCTTTGATTCGTATCCGATTGAAAACTTACTGTCTTATATTGACTGGACGCCATTTTTTATCTCATGGGGTCTAGTGGGTAAGTATCCAAAGATTTTTGATGACGAGGTTGTGGGTACTGAGGCCAAAGATTTATTCGGTAATGCCCAAGAGTTATTACAGCGCTTTATCGATGAAAACTTAGTCACTGCTAAAGGTGTCTTTAAGATTATGCCTGCACGCCGTACCGATCACGATACCGTGACCGTCTATGACAAAGCTCCGATTGAAGGTGGTCAGCCGACTCATGTGTTCGAGCACTTACGCCAGCAGTCTGACAAAGCCAGCGGCAAGCCAAACTTTAGCTTAGCAGATTTCATCTCACCGCTTGAGACACATACCGATTACTTGGGTGGTTTTACGGTTTCGATTGAAGGTGCTCAAGAGCTATCGGATGCTTATAAGGAAGCTGGCGATGATTATAATGCAATTATGGTACAAGCCTTATGTGATCGTCTTGCCGAAGCCTTTGCTGAGCATCTGCACGAATTGATTCGTACCCAATACTGGGGCTATCAACCACAAGAACAGCTGACCAATGACGAGCTGATTAAAGAAAAATACGTCGGTATCCGCCCTGCCCCCGGCTATCCTGCCTGCCCTGAGCATACCGAAAAGGGCAAACTGTTTGATTGGCTCGATACCCAAAACGCTATTGGCACTTATTTAACCGAGAGCTATGCGATGTGGCCTGCGTCTTCGGTAAGTGGCTTCTATTACTCGCTACCTGACAGTGTGTATTTCAATGTCGGTAAGATTGGGCGTGATCAGTTAGAGGACTACGCTAAACGTAAGGATT
This sequence comes from Psychrobacter sp., assembly GCF_018260395.1. Taxonomy (GTDB): domain Bacteria; phylum Pseudomonadota; class Gammaproteobacteria; order Pseudomonadales; family Moraxellaceae; genus Psychrobacter. The sequence continues at coordinate 1,623 of NZ_JAGLBC010000059.1, read as the reverse complement.
GGGATATGAAGACAGCTGAGAAGTGGTTGAATCCGAATTTGGCTTAGGTGTTTGTTGTTCAAATTTAGCAATTGCTAAATAAAGCTTGTTAACACCCCTGTCATTAACTATAATAGACTGTAACAGCACCGCCACCTCTACCTAATCTCTCTGGCAACATTGAATTAGGAAATGTGGCGGTTTTCTATTGCCTATTGTTTTGGGTATTACTGATTTAGCAAGAAATGAGCTTTACCAATCGTTCCAAGAAGTGAACCCTATATCATCTAGTTTGATAGCATTATTATTTGGTATGGGGAAGTCAAAGAGTAAACTCTCTACTTCATTTTGCCAACTGCTATCAGGTTCAATAACCATCAACAAGTGCTTCATCATAATCAAATAAAAGAATAACCGTTTATTGTCCGCTGATGAAAGCCCTAAAAAGCTACTATCAACTTTTGCAACAACATCTATATTTGTATTCCATAATCTCGAATGGTGTGCACATATGTTGCGAATATAGTTTAATGACTTTAGCCAGCTTTCAAAAATACTTGCATTATCGACACCGTAACCTTGAGATATTTGCTTTTGTTGTCTGCCTTTTAAACCTGAATACAATACCGATAAGCTACCAAAATCCATTACCTCAACCCCCACCCAAATCGGCAGGTCTTCATAAGTTGCAAGGTGATGTTTGATAAAAGGACTCTTTTTTGAGCGACGTATCTGAGATTCATATTTCTTTAACCACAAGTCATAACTTATTTGTCTGTCTTTACCTTGTACAAAATTTTGGTCAAAGTTGTTTTTATCTAGATGCGCAACAGGGCTAATACGACCAAAGGTGTGAGCAATACTGGTTCTGACAGACATTTCAATAACCTCAAGCGCCTGCAAACACAGTATTCTAAGCTTTTTATCAAAGTTATAAATATTTAAGACATCGCTAAACTTTGTGCTTTCACGAAAATCATTTTTTCTTGAATTGTTAGTCAGTTGTCTAAACGGATACCAATAACCACTTAATCGATAATAATTTACTTGCGATAGGATATGCTTAGCGTGTACCTTATCATCAAATATCATACCTCTATTTTCGAGCAGTTCTATTTGTTGCTTGAGTGATTGCCAAGGCTTACAGGTTTGTTTTGGGGCTGGGCTTGTTATTTGTTTCAATAAAGTTTTTCCAGTCAGTAGCAAGCTAAAATGTCATCATAGCATTAAACTTTCATTAAGATTTAATTCGTCTAGTTGTGATACAGGAAAAGTCAGCATCAGCTAAGTATTCCATGATTCAAATAGTCTTTAACTTATTCATTAATCACCCCTAATCAGGCTTCTCAACCCCTTCATAGGTTTTCACCCGTCGGCACCTATCTGAGCAATACACCATACTGTCCCAATTTTTATCCAATTTTTTGCTCCAGCTAAATTCACGCTGGCAGATGGGACATTCTTTTTTACGAACGTTCTTTTTTTTGTGCGCCATATCGCTTGCTACCTAACTTCTGTTTTAAATTCTGTTTTCTAACTTCTGATTACCAACTTTTAATTAAAACTGACACCATAGTATCGCTATCTAAATAATAAAAAAAACTAAGCCATTGCTGACTTAGCTTTCTATCAAGCACATATAGT
>NZ_JAGLBC010000007.1 GCF_018260395.1 Psychrobacter sp. | reverse complement strand
CAGCATCTAACGTAGTATATCTGCCAATATTATTCATACCATAAACGTCTGAACAAGCAACGGTTGCTAAAAATTCTCGCAGTACAGGGGCGGCTTCTCTTAATGCCACAGCACTATTACCATTAACATTAGCAGTGGCTAATTTACTTTTGATTGTTTGATATTGAGCAGAGGTCAAACTAGGTTGACCCGACATTGTAGAGCTTTCGCCTATTGATGTAGTACTACTGGTTGGAGTAGTTGATTGAGTACCTAAAATAGCGTCGGTCGCATTAATTGCTTTGGTTAATTCATCAAAAAATCCTGCGTAAGCTGGCATAGTGCTAGTCAATAGAGCCATTACTAACAATTTCTTCATTACTTAATCCTATTTAAATAAGTCGGTCACTTCAAAGCTAAAGTACACCTATCAAAGCAAAAAACAGGTATAACCGTCGATTTTAAAAGTTGTCATTTACAAATATAGCTAAATACATTTTAAATTAAAGTTAGGTGCTTTACCACAACCTTAAATAGCTGGTAAAACCTTATAAAACTGGCAACGTTCGTACAATCTTAGCGTTATTGACTGTAGAAATGGCAATGCTTAAAGCAATCGGCCCAGCCATACTGTCCTTGGCGTTTATGGCAATCACATCGAGGCGCACCTGTATTTTTACAAATTAAATAAGTCACGGGCAAAAAATAGCTAAGGACTACTGCTACTGCCTTAATGTAATTAGGCACACATTCTAATCAGTTGTATGAAACAATAAAAATAATTCGCTCAAGTTACCCTCGATACTATTAGCCATTTGCGCTAGGGCATCCTCATCACGACGAATAGCAGCTAAATCCTCATCTTCTTCGCCATCGATAGTATCAATCCCACTAAAGACCATCATCGGCAAAGTGAGCATCGCCACATCTTCACTGTTTTCTTCATCGCTAAACCAATCAACGTTTTCATCACCGTACATGGCGTCAACAAAACCAATCGACCAAGCGGTTAATTCTGACTCTGGAGAGAAGTCCATTTCGCCCGAATCATCATCGATATCTAAAGGTAAGGCAATGCCCTCTTCGCTATGAATATCTTCAAGTAGCGCCTCTCTCCATGCTGTAATAGCTGCTTTTACCTCAACATTGACCTTCGACTCTTGACCTTCAAAGAGTAAAGAGAGCCAATTTGGTAATGGCATACCCACTATTGTTGCGGTTAGAAATCCGTGAGTCGCCACACTGTCAAGGCCATGGACATTGTCCTCAGAATCTAGGAAGTTTTGTAACTCTTCTAAAGTCATAGTATTCTCATTTATTTTTAGGTGAAAAATGCGCACTAGCCGTGTCAATTAAATAGCGTTAAGACTCAGCAGTATATGTATTTAGCATACCATTAAATTTAGTACAAAATTTAAAGGTTTTAACAGGTTAATGGTTAGCTTGAGGCTAACCGCTTATCTTAATCATCTTCATCTTCATCCGACAAATCATCATCACCATCTTCATCATTAAGGTCTTCATCATCGAAGTCTTCGTCATCAAAGTCTTCATCATCAAAATCTTCGTCAAAGCCATCTTTTAGTTCACGAGCCAAGCGTTTTTCTTCTAGCATGTTATCGATCAGACGGCGCTTTTCAAGGCTGGTTAAACGTACAGTTTCTGTTTCCGCTTCATCCACCTTTTTTGCATCATCATCGTCTTCAAAATTTTCATCATCGAAATCATCAAGATCATTATCACTCATGGCTTTATCCTCTTATCTTAATGGTCTGATATGACCGATTATATTTATTGGTTAATGTATTGGTTATTTCAGGCAAATGGTACATCAATTAGTATCAACAACGTATACTTATATTTCTAAAAACACTAGTTTAATTAAGTTAGTCTATTTAGTTAATAGGTAATAGCAAACTTAATTTAAAGCAGACAACAATACGGCATCACGAACTTCAATTAACCGCTGCATCATTGAATCACTTACCCCTTCTACTATTGCACAATCACGCTCATAAACCGTGGTTGGGTTTTTCAAACTATTTAGCTGAATATAGCCACGTAGTTGTTTAATGCCTTCTACCGGCAATAATGCCAAAATATCATCCTCACTAGCATTATTAACGAGCAATTGCTCCATCTTTTCACTGGTGGCTTGATCACTTACGCCGGCGATCACTTGTAAAGCAAAACGCTGTAATTCACGATGCTTGATATAGGTAACTTCATTAAGCATGACGTAAGCTTTGGCCAGCATTATCGCTGCTAAACCAGCCTTGCTATGACTAGTAGTGGCTAAGAACTCAACTGTTGCCCCATTTTCATCGAATACTGGCTTATTATGTAGCTTAATACCAAATAAAATGGGCTGCTTTAGAAGCTCATCAATCGTACGCTGCAATAGCTGATTACAAAGCGCAAAATAGGGTTCTGATTTTTCAAACGCCAATGCCGTTAACAGAAGGTTAGGGTCATAAAAACGAATTTTGACAGTTGCCACTTCAATAGGTCTGTTGGCTGTTAAAGATTGCAGCTTAGCGCCCGTTGTTGTTAAAGCACCTTCAGACTCAGACAACTCATCTGCATTGGCCCCACCATTGCCAATGGCATTGTCATCTATTTTTTTCAAAATGTCTTGATGAGCGTTAGCAGGATTATCGGACGTAGATTGTACTGTATGTTGACCCTCATTGATTAGGTCGCTGTCAGCTTGAGAACTATCCTCATCTTGATGCGATTTTATATACGCACCCAATGCTTTATGAATACTTAACCCATCTTTAGGTTGCGAAGGTTCTGAAACGGAATGTTCGTCTCCTACTCGACCTGAATTTTGATTTTGATTAATCAAATAATCTTGAACATCACGACTTAAAGCGGCCAACTGCTCTCGCGTAGGCCGTGCCACATAGCCATATAGTAGCCAAATAAGTAAGTGAGTGATAAATGACCCCAAAATAAATATCCACTGTGAGGCGATAATTTCACCATTGCCAGTATCACGTAAGGTCATATCTACTCTACCGATTACGGAGTCTCCCATAATCACTTTACGACTTAGGGTCTTACCTTCTAAAAGTTGGGCTTGGCCGGTTTGAATTAACACTTGATTATCAATGTCTTTTACAGTCAAACTTGCAACAGTATTCTCACTGGTATATCTACCAGTTAAAACACTTAAACTGACTTTATCCTTACTCAGTAATGGCAGTTTTACTTCATCAATAAGTTGAACAAGCATTCTTTCGCCAGTCTGAGTTTTAAGCTCATCAAGCTGTTGATTGGTGCTAATCAACAACAATGTGGTGTGTATAAAAAAGCTGATGAGAATAATTATGGCAAACAGGCCTTGCCGTGGCGCTAAATAGGTCATGTTATGCTAAACTTTTATTAATAGGGAGGGGTGCCATGTTAGGCACGCTCTATTATTCCTAATCTTGCCTACGCTTACAAGGGGCTTAGCTCACCATGACGAAAAATACTACAACTAACTACCAAAATAATGAGATTTTGACTACTAAAGACGATTTTATTAACCTTAATAATGCCACTGCCAACTTCGCAAGCTTCGGTTCTGGTATGACAGCGCATTTAAAAGCATGGATTACTGCATTACAAAAAGCCAACGACTTATTGCCTCATCAGTTACGCTTTAGCGATATTGAGTTCGATCATGGAAATAATGAAAGTGGCAAAATATCATTACATTTGGTTGAGCAATTAGAGTCCTTGCCCGTTTTTGCGCTCTCTGTAGTAGTACAAAAACAAGCCCTGCATTCAGAATCAGCTAGTGATACAGATAAAAGTGATCAAGATAAAAATGCCGCGTTTGAGGCTCATATTGCTGAATGGGCATCACAAAATCCATTGTGGCAACTTATTGAAGTCGTGCGCGGCACCGATAGTCTTCAGGATATTACTGGCAGTGACCGTTTGACCCCAGTACTAACCTATCGTTATATCTTAATGCCAACGGATACTGCCACCATGCAGCCTGCTAAAAAGTCTGCTGCAGCACGTCTTCTTGATGACAGTATTACCTCTCATTTGCGCCAGTTTATTGATAGTCTACCTATTACGCATGATCTCGGTGGCGATGCCTCCATTGATTGCCATATTGTATCTTTAGCAAAAATGCTTCGCCCTCATCGTGTTGCCGTTTTTGATATGGATTCTACTTTAATTGAGCAAGAGGTGATTGTAGAGCTTGCCAAACACGTCAATATTGGTGATCAAGTGAGTGAAATCACTGAGTCTGCAATGCGCGGGGAGATTGATTTTGATACCTCATTTAGCGAAAGACTGGCATTATTAGGAGGCATTTCTACTGATGCATTAGATGAAATACAGCAACAGTTGACCCTTTCAGCCGGTGCCCGCACCTTAATTGCTACCTTAAAATCTTTGGGTTATCACACCGTATTGGTATCTGGCGGTTTTACTTACTTTGCTGAGCGAATCGCAAAAGAGCTAGGCATTGATGAAGTGCATGCCAATGAATTAGATATTGAAAACGGGGTCGTAACTGGCAATGTTAATTTGCCTATCGTTAATGGTGAGCGTAAAGCGACATTAGTACAGCAAATTGCCGATCGAATGAACATTACTACTGCTCAAATTATTTGCGTCGGAGATGGTGCCAATGATTTACCAATGATGGCCATTGCAGATTTAGGAGTTGCCTATCATGCTAAACCGATCGTACGTGCTCGTTCTGATGCAGCTATCAATGCCACAGGTTTAGAAGGCGTATTGTACGTATTAGGCTATTCAGCTCAAGACTTGCTCTAATCTGATGTAGTAAAAATCTATGTCCATTATGAACCCGTACTTAATTTTAGACATATTTAAGAAAAACCTAACAATTACTTGTATTTAGCGACAAAAAGAATCGATAAAGTCAGACTGTTTGCTATATTATAATGGCTATAGAGTCTGACTTTTTTATTTGCATTTTTTTATTTTTATGCTTATAAACTGGTATTATCAGAAAAAACAACCTTCTAAATAACGACCATAAAATTTTTACAAAATTAAATTTATTTCATTTAATTGTCATATTTTCTTCGCATTAAGTAACATCTAGCCTTGGACCCTGTGTCAAATTTTTCTTAAAACTAAGCGACAATCATTGTCGTAAGTTCTTTAGATTTACTTTGTATTTTAATAAAACATCGGCATAATAACTATCAATCAATCGCAACAATCGATTTACTACATGCAGTTATTGTGTAGTATCTATTGACCGTTCATGAGGCAAAATACATGACAACTTTATCCATCATGGCTAGTAGTACCCCTGGGTTAACTAGTACTTTATCTTGGTCTACTTTAGGTTACATGCTTCTCGTTGTAGGCATTGTAGCCACCTATTTATCTGGACGTCGTTATTTACTTGGATATTTAATTGGAGGCATGGGTTATTGGATAGCTATCGAGGGCATTCAGTCTATCGTGGTTAATGTCACCTCTGTGAGCAGTGGCTTCGGCTATTTGACCGCCATACTAATTAGTGTGGCTATGTTGGGTGCTTATTTAGCATACCGCTATAAACAGTTTGTCGATAATTTAGAAACTCAGAAATCTGGCGTGGAATCGTTGGGTCGTCGTACTGTTTCAATGTCGGCCGCTGCAAGAGTTCGTACCCCTCGTGATAAATATATTGAACATACGCCTATCTATAATAACTATGAGCCACGCTTTCGTAATTAATGCTAGGGTGCTTGCAACTTAGGATTAAAGTTATAATAGATTACGGTTAGTTTTAAATTTTTTAACAGTCTTATGATCTACTCAGATAGCTAGTCTCATTTAAACCCTATCTATTCATTTTAAATTATTTCTTAATCACGCTTCATTAGGGTTAATGAGGCGTTTTTTGTTATGGGCTAATTTATTGATATGTGATTATTTTATTATTAAGTTAGCTTAGCTTATAGGTCTTAAGCTTATTATTGGAAGCTCTAATAACTATTTTCTCAATTGCTGTAATGAGATTACAACGGATAATATATATTGACACTAATATAATCTAAAATTATGACTTACAATAATATTACGCATAGTATAGGGTTTATAATACTACTTAAGCATGTTGCTTTATAAATCGCTTGCCTAGTCATGAAGATAGTTTTAAGCTTATAACTAATCCCCCATCCTTATTATATGGACTTTATTTATGTTTACTGTTCCCGTATTAAATATCAAAGCCAATCCTTTAGACGCTCTATTGGCAGCCGTTGGTTATCGTTTATCCATGTTGGCTAAAAGCGATGACCCAAATATCCAGCAAATTCTTGAAGGTCGTAAAGTTAGTATCGAGTTAGGTAGTGAAGCTGATGGTATTGCTCGTTACTACGTTTTTGATGAAGGTTCTTTCCAGCAGTATTCAGGTAAAGCAAATCAGCCTAGCCTACGTATTGATTTTAAAGATTCTATGACTGGTGTGAAGCTGTTAACTGGTGGTAATGTTGCCGCATTCATGACAGCCATTCAGGACAAAGATTTAAAAATGGAAGGCGATTACAGCTTGCTAATGTGGTTCAATCAACTGGCCAAGCATATCGTTCCAGCTGTGCCTGAAGAACTTAAACCAATTCTAAAAAAAGCACGTCCGCTTGCTGAAAAAGCACGTCCATTAGCGCAAAAAGCACAAGGCATAGCTTCGCAAGCGTTGAATATGGTTATGCAAAAATTAGCCAAATAAGTCTTACTAGCTTACTCACTAGTCTTGACAGTCAGGATTAACCTCCTGATTTGGCTACGCTAATTTAGATAAACAGATTTAGATGCTCAGATTTAGATACATAGCTTTAGATGCACTGATTTACATGTACTTATTTAGACAAACAGATTGAAGCTATATTGAATGCCTAAATGGTTTTGTCCATTTAGGCATTTTTTACGCCAATTATTGCCATAACAGATTATAATTAAGTGATACAATCAAGATAACCTGTCACCTCCAGAAATGCTCAAATGGTGGGTAGTGATGAATTGGTGAGCGCTCTAACGGTTATAATTTGTTAACAATTACTATTGCCAAAAGTTAGCAATTTGATTAATAAAATTCGATTAATGAAACTTGACTATTAAAATTAGATTATCAAAATAAGATTTTATAACTTCGATTATTAACAAAGGAATGCAATATGAGCTCTTTGTCCCAACTTAAAGAGCCTGATACCAATGCTTGTTTAGACAATTTGACTATATTGGCCAAATCTAGTAATCAGACTCAGCAGTACAGCATATCTAATACATCTGATGTTTTTACTGATCCTGCATTGAATACTTCAACAGATGACGCGTCAGATTATAAAATCAAGGCAGTTAATCAGAAAATTAGTCGAAAGTATATACAATCGCTATTTGATCTGCCTTTTATGGATTTACTCATGCAGGCGCAAAGCATCCATCGTCAGCATTTTAATGCCAATGAAGTTCAGGTAAGTACTTTATTATCAATTAAGACCGGTAATTGTCCTGAAGACTGTGGTTACTGTTCGCAATCTGGCCATTATCGTGATAGCACTGGACTGCAAGCTGAAAAGCTACTACAGGTTGAAAAGGTGTTGGCTGCGGCTAAACGAGCAAAAGCTTCAGGGTCCTCCCGATTTTGTATGGGAGCGGCTTGGAAACATCCCAATGATAAAGACATGCTATATATTGCTACCTTAATCAAAGAGGTAAAAGCGTTAGGACTCGAAACTTGTATGACATTGGGCATGTTAAGTGCCGAGCAATCCGAGCTACTGGCAGAGGCAGGACTTGATTATTACAACCATAATTTAGATACCTCGCGCCATTATTATGATCAAGTAGTGAGTACCCGTAGTTATGATGATCGCCTCCAGACCATAGATCATGTGCGCCGCTCTGGGATTAAGGTGTGTAGTGGCAGTATTGTTGGTATGGGAGAGAGTCGAGAGGATCGTATTGATTGGGTATATGAACTTGCCTCAATGCCTTTACCTCCAGAATCTATACCGGTTAATCTACTGGTGCCAATCCAAGGGACGCCACTGGGGGACAAAGTGTTGACGGAAGGTCAATTGCCCGTATTAGAGTGGATACGCACTATTGCCGTTACTCGTATTTGTTGCCCTAAAAGTTATGTCCGTCTATCTGCTGGCAGAGAAAGTCTGTCAGACGCTGAGCAAGCTTTAGCTTTTATGGCAGGTGCTAATTCCTTTTTTTATGGCGATAAGCTGTTAACTACAGGCAATGCCAGTCAATCGAATGACGATCGTTTGATGACCATGTTGGGATTAAAAACCATGTCACCCAAGCCTGCCCTAAAGGTAATCGATGCGCTAAGCGGTCAAAAAAGCTATTTGTAATAGATAACTTAGAATTGAACGAATAATTCATACCTTCATTAAAGTGGAATAACAACTATGGTAGATTATTTATGGCAGATTATTTGAACTGGATAAAGGCCGCCCATGTCATCTCTATGGTATGTTGGTTTGCGGCTATTTTCTACTTACCTAGATTATTTGTCTATCATGCTATGAGCGATGACAAAGTGAGCCAAGATCGTTTTGTTATTATGGAGCGAAAACTGTTTCGCGGCATTATGATGCCGGCAATGATTGCCACTTGGATTTTTGGCTTATGGATGATTATATTAGGCTGGGATGTCTATAAGACTCAAGGTTGGCTGCACGTGAAGCTATTACTAGTGGTTTTACTCTCGGCATATCATGGTCTATGCGGGGTCTATCGAAACAAGCTAATCGATAATCCAAAGTTTAAAAGCCATGTATTTTGGCGTTGGTTCAATGAAGTACCGGTGTTCATATTAGTAGCAGTGGTGATTTTAGTAATCGTAAAACCCTTTTAATAAGTTTTTCAAAGGATTATTTTCATCTATTTTTTGGCTGACAATTAACTATAAAGTGGGCCGCATGACGTTATAGGTATTTGAGACATCATAAACTTTATAACTTGCCGGCTCGTTGCGACTCTCGCCTGCATAACTTAAGATCAAGGCTTGATTGGTACTGCGATTGACCCAACCCACAAACAGACCGCTGTGTTCAACATCATTATAGTCATGATTAATATAATACAACCAATCTCCAGGTTGGATCGCATTAGTGTCTATGAAGAAACCGTAAGGATATTCGCCCTTGAATATGGTTTCTTTTGTTACCCCTGCTTTATTGAAAGCTGCATTTAAATAATCCCAACAAGACCCTGAAATAATCTCCCTATTGTCTAATGCCATTTGACGTACTGTACGCAGCACCTGTTGACTGGCTCCCATAGAATTTTGTTCAGCTTGATATAGAATATCTATGTACTCGGCATTGATATTTGGGGCAAAAGCATAATTTTGATAAAAGCTTGTGGTACTTTGCAGATTATATGATGCCGGTGTGCCAGAACCATGATAAGAAGTGGTGGATTCAAAGGATTGGGTTTTTCTCTCAATTAAATCGGCCAAATCATCGGCATGTGACCAAGAGCTTGATAGAAACGTTACTAAGGCAACGGCCATAAAGGGTATAGCTTTAACTAACATAGCTTTTACCGACATTGATTTGACTGACATTGCTTTGATCGACATCGATTGAAGCATATTTGATTGATGAGTATGACGGCTCATATTTAGCCTATAGCTCATTATACTCAAGCAACGTAATCTCTTATTCAGCAGAATATTTGACACTTCTATATGTTACTCCTTATTGTATTTACTAAGCCAAAGTCTAATAAAAGCGCATTGAGAAGTGTCAGCTATAAAAACTGACAGCTATAATAAAAGGTGCATTTTTAAAAAAAGCTACGCTATAAAAAACAATTATGAAGATTGCATCTTGATATTGGCATTACGTTTGCCAAATTGCTGACCTTGCAAAATCGCTTGCATTACTTGAGCTTCTTTTTCAGAATCAAATCCAGAAACCTGACACTTGGTACCACCATTTGCGCCAATAATCGTTAAAGCTTTACCATTAACATTGATAGTGTCATCTGCAGCTAGGCTAATGCGTTGTATTTTACCCAAATGATTATGGACAAACAGTCCAGATTGAACTTTAACAATACCTGAACTTATATGAGTCTGACTGCCTTTTTGACGGCTACGCAGTCTATTAAAAAAATAGCTACCAACGATTAGCAATCCTAAAGCGCCTATTGCCAAGCGCTCAGGCAATAAGCTCATGCTTATTGCTACGCCTAATGCCCCAATCAATAAGGCCATACTGAACCAAAATACACCGTCGCCTCTAACTTCTGACTTACCTGACAAAGTTATATTAGCGCCATTATCCGTTACTTGCAGCATGATTCGTTGTGTCCTATTGATCGGCTTAAAAATAGCGACTTTTCAAATAACCACTACCAACCTAAAGCCGTTTGTTGTAGCTTGACCAAGTCTGCAATGCCTTTTTCAGCCATAGCTAGCATTTTATCTGCCTCAGCACGGGTAAAAGGCTTTTTCTCTGCAGTACCTTGAATTTCAATGAACTCGCCTTTTTGGGTCATTACTACATTTAAATCAGTATCGCAGCTTGAATCTTCTAGATAATTTAAATCTAGCAAAATTTCGCCATTTTTTACACCAACAGAAACAGCTGCTACCAACCCTACTAATGGATCTTCTTTCAATTTTTTCTTTTGTTGTAGAGCTTCTAGCGCATCGATTAGAGCAATGGCTGCACCGGTAATACTTGCAGTACGTGTGCCACCGTCTGCTTGTAACACATCACAATCTAAATAAATGGTGTTTTCACCAAGTTTATTTAAATCAACCATTGCTCTTAAGCTACGGCCAATCAAACGTTGGATCTCTTGGGTGCGTCCAGACTGCTTGCCACGAGCGGCTTCTCGTTGATTGCGAGTATTGGTGGCACGAGGCAACATACCATATTCAGCTGTTACCCAGCCTTGACCTTTACCTTTTAACCATCGAGGCACGCCAGATTCAACACTAGCGGTACAAAGCACTTTAGTATCGCCAAAACAAACTAACACTGAGCCTTCGGCATGTTTGGTGTAATTACGTTCAAAAGTTACAGCACGTAGTTGATCAAGCTGGCGGTTATCTATACGCATCGCTAAGTTATATCCTATCTCTATTAAAAAAATGAAAGGGCTAAATGAGAGATTGAGGTTTAACTCAACCCTTCTCAATTCGCCCAAATATATTGGCTCATCGTAACGTGATGACTAACCAATAGCAAGCGCTAGTCAAGGCTATTGCCTCTACTATTGACTATTCTAAACCCTCTCTTTTGCGTAGCTCTTTGCGTAAAATCTTACCTACGTTTGATTTAGGCAGTTCATCCACAAACTCAACAATACGCGGACGCTTATAGCCGGTTAATTGCTTTTTACCAAAATCTAATAACTCTTGTTCAGTCACTTTAGCGCCTAGTTTTTTTACCACAAATATTTTTGGATCTTCACCACGGCTATCACTTGGAATACCAATAGCACCAACCTCTAATATAGCCGGATGCTGAGCCATAGCTTCTTCGATTTCGTTAGGATAGACGTTAAAACCAGACACTAAAATCATATCCTTTTTACGGTCAACAATTTTAATAAAGCCTTTTTCATCTAAGATACCAATATCGCCAGTTTTGAAATAGCCATTTTCAGTGAAAGCTTCTTTGGTCTCATCAGGACGATTTTGATAGCCGACCATAACTTGAGGACCTTTAACACAAATTTCACCACGTTCCCCAATCGGCATCTCTTTGCCATCTTCATCGATTAAGATAATATCCGTATCTGGAGCAGGTACCCCAATTTTAGCGGTGAATTCAGAAATATTCATAGGGTTAAAGCTAACCACAGGTGAAGTCTCTGACAAACCATACCCTTCTACGATAGGTAAGCCCGTTACTTCATGCCAAGCTTTGGCAACGCTCGGTAATACTGACATACCGCCACCGATAGAGGCTTTTAGATTAGAGAAATCTAAAGTTTTAAAATTCTCATTGTTAACCAATCCATTAAATAAAGTATTTACTGCAGGGATATAAGCAGGTTTGTATTTATCTAACTCTTTAATTAGGCCATCTAAATCACGTGGGTTAGGAATTAACAGTGCCGCGCAACCTTCATACATCGAGTACATACCACATACCATAAAGGAGAACACATGATATAAAGGCAGAGCGGCTAACAGGACTTCACCATTGCTAGAATCCCCAAAAGCAGCTCTCATTACCATATCAATTTGAAGCATATTTGCGATAAGGTTACCGTGAGTCAACATAGCACCTTTAGCCACACCGGTAGTTCCGCCAGTATATTGCAATAAAGCCACATAACTTTGGTCAAGCTCAGGGCGCTTGTATTGATGAGCAGATACCGACTCTAAAGCTTTTTTGAAACTAGTACTGTTAGGAATCGAATAGCTTGGTACCATTTTTTTAACATAGCGCACCATAGTATTGACCACAAGGCCTTTAATCATCCCTAACATGTCACCCATGCTACAGACCACCACGTGCTTTACCTTGCCCTTGTCTTTCACATCTTCAAAAGTTTTGGCAAAGTTTTCAATAATAAAAATGGCCTGTGCATCGCTATCATGGATTTGATGCTCAAGTTCACGGCTGGTATAAAGTGGATTGACATTGACCAGTATCATGCCGGCACGTATCACGCCTAATGCAACTATAGGATACTGTAAGACGTTAGGCATCATTACCGCCACTTTATCGCCCACTTTAAGACCTAAAGATTGTAGATAGGCTGCGATTTGACGGCTGCGGTTGTCCAATTCACGATAGGTTAAGCTTGCACCCATACAGATATATGCATCACGATTGCCATAACGTGCAAAGTTACGTTCAAATACTTCTAGTAATGAGGTGTCATCAGCAGGCTTATCAATTGAAGCACTTAGGCCATAACGTTCATAAGATTCAAACCAAGGACGATCACTGGGGATATCAGGATAGGTGGGAAAAGTACCGTGATATTCACTTGAAGGTGTCTGATTGGTATGATTAGAAGCTGTTGTCATGTAATTACCTGTAGAATTATTTAATGGAACAATAACTGCATTATTATAAATAACCTCTTGTATACAAAGAGGTTATGTGAATATATTTGTCAAAAAATGCATGAAAGACTATCTTGTAAAAACCCTATAACTTATTATTTCTCTAACTTTTTGTAAAATATCAATCCTAATATAACAACGTAGCGCATAAAATTCGTCTACATAGTTTTATTTATATAGTATCCAAAAACACTGCTTAGTTTTTTATACAAAAAAAAGGATACGCCAAATGCTCGTATCCTTTTTAAATATGTCTAATGAATCCATTTATACTTTAGTATAGTACTGTGGTTATTGTACTCGCTAACCAACTAAACTTAAAGTATGAAATTTTGAGAGATTTTGTACATCAATTAGCTTTTATTCTTAGCTTCTTCCATATTACGTAATTCTTTACGTAAAATTTTACCGACATTTGACTTAGGTAATTCGTCCACAAATTCAACAAAACGAGGACGTTTATACCCTGTTAAATTCGCTTTGGCATAGTCCAAAACCTCTTGTTCAGTCAAACTTGGATCACTTGCCACAACGAAAATCTTCGGTACTTCGCCACTCTTCTCACTATAAATACCGATCACACCACACTCTAAAATCTTTGGATGACCGCTCATCACATCCTCAACTTCATTGGGATAAACGTTGAAGCCTGAAACGATAATCATATCTTTTTTACGGTCAACAATTTTGAAATAGCCCTCTTCATCCATTACCCCGATATCACCTGTGCGGAAATATCCATCTGGCGTCATAACTTCACTAGTCGCATCTTCACGCTTCCAATAACCTTTCATAACCTGTGGTCCACGCACACAAATCTCACCGCGCTCACCGATGGCAACTTCGTTACCTTCTTCATCAATGATGGCCATATCTGTAGCTGGGAATGGCACACCAATGTTTCCTGGGAACTCATCTAAGCCCATTGGATTCGCTGAAGCTACTGGTGAAGTCTCAGATAAGCCATAACCCTGAACGATCACATTACCAGTACCTTTTTTCCATTTCTCGGCTGTGTCAGTTAGTACTGCCATACCACCGCCCATGGACATCTCAAGCTTACTATGGTCAAGCGCACGGAAGTGCTCACTGTTAATTAATCCATTAAATAAGGTATTAACCGCTGGGAAGAATGCAGGTGGATAATCTCTATAAGCTTTAATTAAGCTTTTACCATCGCGTGGATTAGGCACCAGTGAGTTAATTGCACCTTTGCGTAAACCATACATACAACATACGGTAAATGAGAAAATATGATACAGCGGTAAAGCCGTTAAAATAACCGGCTGCTCATTTAATTCTTCAAACTTATCAAAGGCAGCACCAATGTAAGTGTCGGCTTGTATTAGGTTGGCGACCAAGTTGCCATGGGTTAACATAGCGCCTTTAGCAACACCAGTAGTTCCGCCGGTATATTGTAGTACCGCAACATCTTCTAGACCAATATCCGTAGGACGCTTATATTTTTTCTTAGCGCCAATTTTTAAAGCCTTTTTAAAAGTGATACTGCCTGGAATATTATAGGCTGGCACCATTTTTTTCACATAACGAACTACAGAGTTGACAATAAAGCCTTTGATGGGGCTCATTAAGTCGCCCATTGAAGCCACAACCACATGATCTACAGTCTTGTTAGCAATATCAGCATATGTTTTAGCAAAGTTTTCTAATAGAATAAGCGCTTTGGTATCTGAGTCTTGAAGCTGATGCTCAAGCTCATGCGTGGTATATAATGGGTTCACGTTTACCAGAACAAAACCTGCACGGATAACCGCTAAAATACAGATAGGCGTCTGTAAAATGTTGGGCATCATTACCGCCACTTTATCGCCTTTTTTTAGGCCTAGCGACTGCAAGTATGCGCCAATATATTTACTATAAGTGTCTAAGTCATCAAATGATAACTCTTGGTTCATACAGACAAAAGAGACCCTACCTTTATGGTTTACAAAATTTTCTTCAAAAACCTCAATTAAAGAAGTATTGGCTGCTGGCATTTCAATGTCGTACTGCATGCCAAATTTTTCGTATGTCTTTATCCAAGGTTTATCGTTGCGGCGAAATTGATTATTTTGATTGTCCATAATCTACGGAGCTCCTAAAGAATTGCTTAAACTGTATGATTTAATAGCATAAATTGTCATTGAATGGCTCTTACTACTCGCCTGTATTAATTTGTATCTAAAATACACTATTTAACTTGTAGATGACAACCAATATGTGAATTAATGTCACAAAAACGATTAACCAGTAAATTTATATTAAATTTAAAGCTTGGCGTCATCAGTTGACGCATAACACCTAAGATTACTACTTAATTTAGCTCATATCCTATACGATATACTGTACAGTACTTGCGTTTTTTTAGTAATTTAGAAATTGTTTATTCATTTCAATAGACAATAGCTTAAGCGTTAAAATAAAACCAACTTAAATAGTAGTTGATTTATTGCTACTGCTATAATAGCAAGATTACTGACCGAGTGATTGTATAAATAATAATTTAGACTACCGATATTAAACTTAAAATTTTCACACTGCTTAAATAAAAATTCTCACTGTAGTAAATTTTAGTACTTATAAGCACCTTTTTATTTAAAACAAGGCAAAATTACCAATTATGTCTGATATTTCAAATATCCCACCGACTTCAACTGTCATACCTACAGAAGCAATGGATACTCGCTCTGTAGCAGAATTCACAGAACAGGCTTATCTGAACTATGCCATGTATGTCATCATGGATAGAGCATTGCCACACATTTCTGATGGTCTAAAACCGGTTCAGCGACGCATCATCTATGCCATGAGTGAACTGGGTCTAAAATCGACAACCAAACCCAAAAAATCAGCACGTACGGTCGGTGATGTGTTAGGTAAATATCACCCTCATGGTGACTCAGCCTGTTATGAAGCCATGGTACTTATGGCGCAACCTTTTAGTTACCGCTATCCCCTAATCACCGGACAGGGTAACTGGGGTAGTCCTGATGACCCTAAGTCATTTGCAGCCATGCGTTACACTGAAGCTAAAATGTCAGCCTATGCCAACACCTTACTTGAAGAGCTGGCTCAAGGGACTGTAGATTGGCAAGACAACTTTGATGGTTCAATGCAAGAACCGATAACCCTTCCGGCTCGCCTACCTAATATTTTGTTAAATGGAACTACGGGTATTGCGGTAGGTATGGCCACTGATATTCCGCCTCATAATTTAAATGAGGTGGTGCGTGCTGCCATTCGTCTGCTAAAGAACCCTGAGTTATCTGTTAAGCAATTGACTCAATCTATACCCGCTCCTGATCTGCCCACTGCGGCCGAAATTATTACCTCTAAAAAAGACTTACAAGCTATTTATGAGTCTGGACGTGGCAGCTATAAAATGCGCGCCGTGTACCATGTCGATAAGCAGGAAAAGAATTTAGTTATTATTGATGCACTGCCTTATCAAGTGTCAGGCAATAAGATTCAAGAGCAAATTGCTAAGCTTATGATGGATAAGAAGCTGCCTTGGATAGTAGATATTCATGATGAGTCAGATCATGAGAACGCTTGTCGAATTGTATTGGAGCTTCGTTCTACTCGCGTTGACGTCGATCGGGTAATGAGTCACTTATTTGCCAGTACCGACCTTGAGAGCAGTTATCGCGTCAATATGAACGTGATTGGGCTTAATGGCAAGCCGCAAGTAAAAAACTTGAAAGAGATCATAGAGGAATGGTTGGTGAGTCGCCGTCAAGTAGTGACTCGCCGCCTACTGTTCCGCTTGGACAAAATCGATAAGCGCCTACACATTTTAGCAGGCTTGTTAATTGCCTATCTGCATATTGATGAAGTGATTCGCATCATTCGTGAAGAAGATGATCCAAAGATGGAGCTGATGACCCGCTATGACTTAAGTGAGATTCAAGCCAACGCTATTTTAGACATTCGTCTACGTCAACTAGCCCGCTTACAAGAGATTGAACTTCGCACTGAAAAAGATGCTTTGGAAGCTGAGCGTGCCACTATCCAAGAGCTACTTGATAACCCTGAAAGTCTAACTCAGTTAATTATTGCAGAGTTAGAAGCCGACATGAAGGAGCATGGTAATAGTCGTATGTCGCCTGTGATAGAGCGTGATGAAGCAACCGCACTTAAAGAGTCTGATCTTGTGCCAAGCGAACCCATTACTGCTATTTTGTCTAAAGCTGGCTGGATTCGTGCTGCTAAAGGACACGATGTTGACGCTACTGGCATGAGTTATCGCTCAGGCGACAGCTATCAAGCCCATGTACGTAGTAAGTCTAATGAAAAACTCTATATTATGGACAGCACCGGTCGTAGCTACAGTATTGATGCGCATATATTGGCTTCTGCGCGTGGTCAGGGCGATCCATTAACCAGCGTGTTAAAACCTGCCGCTGGTGCTAGCTTCGAGCAGCTGCTTGCCGGCGACGATGATCAGCGTATTATCTTGTCCAGCTCAAAAGGCTATGGCTTTATCAATACACTGGGTAATCTTGAGACCAATCAAAAAGCGGGTAAAAATGTCATTAACTTTGACAAAGATGCTCATTTACTTAAAGTGGCCTATGTTGATGTCAAAGCAGAGTCTGAAGATGATAAGCATGCCTTGGCTCAAGATCAAATAGCAGTGGTTACTTCAGCCGGCTATTTATTGATATTTGCAATTGATGAACTGCCAGAACAGCAGCGCGGTAAAGGCAACAAGTTAATAAATCTAAAAGACGATGATGATGTAGTGGCAGTGTTGCCTTTACATCATGATGACAGCTTGACGGTAACTGCTGGCAAGCGACATGTCACACTAAAACCTATGGATTTAGCAAATTACACCGGTAAACGTGGTAATCGCGGTAGTCAACTACCGCGTGGTTTTCAAAACGTGACTGATATTTGGGTAGCAGAGTAGCATCGCTATTTTGCTTAATAGAGAACTGTATCTCAATAAATTTTTGAAGTGAGTCTATTGATGGTGTTAAAACCTTTTTCCTTAAGGCAGCTACCTTTGGGTAAACACTTGCCAAAACAAATTTTGATTATTTCAGTAATAATGATGCCTTTAGCACTTAGCGCATGCTCATCTTCAAATAGCGACAAAGCTGGCATAAATATTGAGTCTATTAAGCACCTAAAAGATAAAATATTGCAGATTATTACCCCTGAACCTGAAGACGCTATAGAAAATGAATCACAAGCGCCTACTGAACCGGTTAAACAGTTGCGTCCGAATATTAGTCAGCAATTTATTGGCGATACGCCATCGCAGTTACGTCTTGCAAAAGCTTTACCAGAGCTGCCTTATGAGACCACTAACCTTCCTGAAAAAGCTCAACAGGTTAACCAAGCAGTCTGGACTGCTGATGCACCTCTTGATGAGAATGTCATTCTAAAGATTCAGGCTTTACTGAATTATAACCATCATTCTGTGGGTGCCATTGATGGACGACTTGGTAAAAATGCTATCAAGGCGATACAAGTATTCCAAGAAAAGCAGGGTCTAGAGGTTACAGGTAAAATAGATGACGCCACTTGGAAGTTACTGACAGCGGACAGTACTATAAGTGCTCAGCCAGTATTGGTCAATTACACCCTCACAGATGATGATGTGACTTTAATTAATAATCCAAAAGGGCAGCAGTTTAAGTCTGTGCTTGAGGCCATGGGTGAAAAATTTCACATGAGTAAAGCACTGCTATTGAAGCTAAACCCAAACACTAAGTTTGAAGCAGGCAATAAAATTGTGGTGTATAACCCATATCAGCCTAATGAGATTCCAGTGCACCGAGTCGTGGCGGTGAAGAGCAAGAACTTACTATATGCTTATGATGAAAATAATGAGCTTGTGGCCAGTTACCCAACCACTATGGGCAGTAGTTATAAACCTTCACCAAATGGTCAATATAAGGTTGTCAGTCGCATCATAGATCCAACTTATAACAAAGACTTTAAAAACCATAAAAGTGTGCTCCCTCCTGGTCCAAATAACCCTGTGGGCCGTGTCTGGCTAGGTCTTAGCAAACGCAGTTACGGCATCCATGGCTCTCCAGAACCTGAAAGAATCAGTCGTCAAAACTCTTCAGGATGTGTGCGCCTAACCAATTGGGATGCCCTTGGGCTATATGGCACTATTGAGGACGGCGCTAAAGTAGAGTTTTTATAACTTAAGGCTAACTTTAGCCATTACGCTTTTGGTTTAAACACGATACTTTAAAAATTGTATTGGGGGGCATGGTTTTGTCAGTCGCTCGCAAAAACCCCCAATTCGCCCAAAATCTTTTAAATATGATTAATCAAGAAGTTAATTGCGATACGGATAAAAAACGTTTGGAAAGTATCATAAATGAATTTAAGAATACTGTTATTACATAAAAAATTAATTATTCAATATTCCAATAACTCTTTAGAAAAAAATACTTAGGATTTAAATATTATTATCTTTTTGTTAGCAAGTAAGTTGAATTTTTTAATTAAATCAATCTTTAGTAAAGGGTATTTAAATGAAAAAATTCAAGTTATTAGCCACTACGGTTTTATCTAGTTTACTAATGTTCTCGGCAATCAATGTAAATGCAAAAGAAATTAATGAAAATTCTCTTAGCAGCCAAATTAAGAATGATAGATTTCACACTCGTATTATTCCATTACAAGCCGAAGATACTGTAAATCTATCTTCTTCATACAATGCTACAATTATTACCAGTCCAGAAACCGGACAAAGATTTTTAAAAGTTCCTGCACAAGTTTCTGAATATGGTTTAAAAAAGGCTGCCATAGTTATTGCCTTTAGATATGGCGGACCAAATCTCGCTCTAGTATTAGATACAGTCTCACCTGCTGTAGGAACATATATAAAAAATAATTCCTTGAAAATAGCCACTACAATTGATGGAGTAAGTTATATGGCAGAGGGTTCAATAATGCAAGCTCTAATTTCGGCAGGTATCCCATCTACAACTGCAAGAACTATCACATGGGCTATAACAACTGTCTTACTATAATAAAAATGGAATTAATAAATGTCTGATATTTCTATTGAAAACCTTGCAAAAGAAGTAACAGCTTTGAATAAGAAAGTTGAACAACTTCGATACCATAATTTTACCTTAGCGACCTTGGTTGCTAATTTAATTGAAGGTGAATCTGTTGTAGGTTCTTTACAAGAACTTACGGTATTACTAGACTTATCAAAGGAAGACTTAAAAATTTCCCAAAAATTAATATCTAGCTATGATGGCGATATTGATTTACTTAAGAAAAATTTTAACAATCCTGATGGTAACCTTAGTGAACAAAATCTACCTCTGATTGTTCAAGCCTATAGAAATAGTAGTTCAATGATAGAAAAATGCGATAAAATTATTTCTGACTTACAAAAATAATTTTATTTTTTTTGTTTTTCAAAGCTTTTAAACAACAATCCTTTATTTTTAATATATTTTTATTTTTAGACCCTAAATTATTTTTTAAAATCATATACTTACTAGCCTCCTTCTATACACTATTAGCCTCATAGTAAATCAATATGAACCTGATAAATATCAGACTATTTCTTACTTATTAAGATCCTTATTGATTGCTTTCTTAGCTTTCGCATCAGGCTTTGTAATAGTAGGATTTATAGGAGATTCTAGGGATCAAGAGTTAAAAATTGACCACAATACTTTCAATACCTTATCGTATTTTTCACTTACTGTACTTTTTTTTATACCTAGCATATCTAGAATGAATGCTAAATATAATTTGGAACTCTATCAGGAAAACTTTTTAATACTGAATTTACAAGGTTAATTGGCTAGTTACCCGTTGCTTGCCGGAATAGCCATACACCGAATTTATAAAATATAGTAGCTACCAACAGTAGTATTAACACAGCGATAATATAAACCATTGCGTTTGGAAAAGGACTTAACCAACCAATACTAAATGCTAAGTTCTGAAACCCTTCCATAGGCCATTGTGACATTGGCGTATTATTGCCTGAATTAAATACTGTCGATACTATAATTAGTCCGAAGATAGCACTAAATACGCCCATTATCTGTGGCTTATACATAATTTGAAGCCTTATTGATTATGCTTAATTGATAACCTAAATGTCACTAATTTTAGAACGCTTTTGCTGATTAGCGCAATCCGAGTATCGGTATAACCAAATCCTCTTCATCCGTCAAATGCTGCGATAAGAAGTCGCTGCCAGTAATTAAGTTAGCATGTAAGCGGTCTGCTAACTTTTTATCTTCATGCTGCGCTTTTGCCAACTCATCATTTAACCCTTGTAGATCATCTAATAACTTATCGAGTCTAACATGGTCACGCTCTAGAATATCAAAGCCAGTCTTTAACTGCGGATAGGAGCTGACAAACTCAGGAAAGAATCCATGATCCTCTACACTGTGGTGCTGATGCAATTTAAGCACATGCATACTAATACGCTGTAGCACCTGACTTCGATAATTATCCCAATTTAAGGCACCCATTAAATACTCTTCACTTAGCTGTCTTAAAATACGTTGACGCTTACGAATATTGGTATGGACGTTTAGCCACCCAGACGTTTTGTAAGCATAATCAGAGGAGTACCATTGATTAGGCGGTAGTTTTTCATATAAAAATAACCAATCAGGGTCCAATCGACTTTCAGGATGTCGGGGTGTTGCAATGACCTTGTTCTCTTGTTGATTATTTGGGCTTGTATTTTCAGTTGCGCTGTTCACAAGTCACCTCCTTAACGAAGCACTATTTGAGGCTACACCCGTTTTGACTAAACCTTAAGGTATATAACACTCGTTATTATTTACTAAATCCAAATTATTTAATAAATCTAAATATATCGAATTATAACTGTAGAGTTTATATAAGGTTTATCCGATCATTATCAAGGTTTTAACGGCGTTGATTTGTATAGGGCGTGTTGGTGAATACATCCTATTCATTCACGATATTTACTTTAATACTTGTAAATACTCCTTCCTGAAGCCTCATATTTATTCTTAAACACTTATAGTTAATTTAGGTCTAGTTCATCCCAAATATCAGTAAATATCGCTTCTAAATTGGCTCGCATTTCTAACGTCAGCTTGGTACATAAATGGCGTAATCCATGCACCTGTACCCCTGCCACCTCAGTGTAAGCATAATAGTCTTCCATTTTACCCATTAAAGGCAGCTTTCTGACGATTATCTCACTACCGTCACCATAGTGCTCTAAGAAACGATCAAAGGAGCGCCAACCCATACAAATAATATGCTTAGGA
Organism: Psychrobacter sp.; assembly: GCF_018260395.1. GTDB lineage: Bacteria > Pseudomonadota > Gammaproteobacteria > Pseudomonadales > Moraxellaceae > Psychrobacter. The sequence continues at coordinate 20,013 of NZ_JAGLBC010000007.1, read as the reverse complement.
TTGATGTGTTCAATATCCAATCGAGTCAGGGCATGATGCTCAAGTTGCATATCTTCAGGCAATTCGGATAATTGGGCGTGTAGGACGGCTTCTTTGGGCGCAGCAAAATAGGACACGAAGCTGGTCTCAGCACAGCGCTCTAATCGCTTAATATCGCCTGTACATACCACATCGACAATACGCTTGGCATAGCGACTGCCTCTTGCAACATCAGCAATATATTTACAGGTAAGCTTTTCAAAATCCTTTACCACAGCTTGAGCTCGGCGCGCTTCAATATCGCCCCAGTCCTCTCGATTACTGTGCCCAGGATTGATACTGACAAATAAAATATCCGGACGCACTGGCTGACCGGTAATAAAATCACCGGTATAGCACAAGGGATCATCACCGAGAATTAAATTAGCGCGCGCCACAAATTCGTTGATGCGTTGTTGCTTGTCTTCAAAATAAGCATAGGTCATACGATAGCTCCAATCAATCTTTTAACTCGCACTTTATTGAAATAGCACCTTGATTATAAATCCAGGTCGCTTTCTCTTCCTTGGGCATTGATGCGGCGCTGTTCCTGACGTTGATAACGAACTCCTGAACCTTTGTACCACTGTACCTGAGTTTGTTGTAGCAAGTCACTTAAGCTTTGTAATTGTGCCTGCAAGGTTTGGGTCAACCAAAAGTAACCCTGCCATTCAAAATCCAATTGGTGAATACTTGGATAATCTGATATTTTTATACGGGTAATAGGGCGAAAAACTTCATCACTGGGACTTCTTAACACCGCTGCCATATGGCGCATGGCCTGCGTTAACTCAGAATGATAATGTTCCAATAAAATACGATTATCCCCATCAATAGGGTGCTGATTAAGAGTTGGAGCCGCACTTAATAACAAGTCGATGGTGCCAATAATATTACGATGCATGCGCTGAATTTGATCAAGGGTTTGTTTGTCGATACCTGTCTCATTAGCGGTGGCGGCAATATGAGCACGTGCTTTTAAAAGGCGTTGATTAATTTTTTTAAGACGTTGCACCATATCATCATTCACCAGACTACCTATCTTGGTATCACTTAACTCGCCTATTGACGTAATGGTTGTGGCACCAAGATCCACTCTCGACTCTCGGGGAGATAATAGTTGATCGTCTAAGTCTACTCTTTGTATAGAAGCTGCCTTGATAGTCGGAGCTAAAGCTTCTATTGAAAGTGGATGTAGCTGCTGATTATCATTAGGCTCTTGAACGTGCAGCCCTACCCCATCGTATACTTGCGCGCAGGCTTCAAGATTATTGGCTAACAAAAAACGCCACATCAAGGTGGATTTAAGCGGCAATATTACGGTCGCAACCACCGATATCAGCGTGCCAATAATGACATTCAACGCACGGTATAGCCCATCTTCACCGACATTACTAGTACTGGAGATAATCATGCACATAGTGATGCCTGTCAGCATGCCGATATAGCCCAGTTGACGAATGGCATAATAGCCAATGATGGCACTTACCACCCCTATCACTAAATAATATAGCCATTGTTCATTTAGCAAATTATGGTTCAAAAATAATAACACCAGTCCTATGACGATACCGAGAGCGGTGCCAGCGATACGTTCAATCGCCTTGGTATATATCGCACCTTGGTATTGAAGTAGCCCCAAAATGATAAAGACGGTAATGGTCGTCCACTCACCATGCGGTATTTCCGTCACTTGGTTGATAATTAATGCCGTTACGATAGCTAAACCAATGCGCATGGCATGCAGCAAGTCTGCGTTTTGGTAACGGGCATAAGGCTCGATAAAAGGGGCAGCCAGACGTTGTTTGAGAGACTTATTTTCCACAATCTATTATTTCCAAAAGCATTTTTAGACAGCCGTTTTATAGACACACGGTTTTCAAAAGCAGTTTTTACAAAAGAAGTGACTTCAAAAGCAAAGCCACATTCGGATAGGGCCTGTTTAGATTTAACGTTATCCTATAACCCTTAGCAAACTTATTTAAAATTTTTATGATGAACAATTAATTCATAATCTCGAATGTCGTCAAATATTTCAATATCCGCTGGCGTATCGCTGGTTTTGATTACGCTCATATCGCCTGTCGTCTCCATCACCATAGCAAATACTTCAGAAGTAGACTTGATGCCATTTTTACGAAGCACTTCTTGCAAATCATTTTTCGACATTTTGGCTTCTTTAATATTATCCCAATTAAACTCACCATGCGCCATCAACACAATAGGTTGATTGTCAACCAGCCTTCTAATGACGGTTGATTTCCGGCGTATCACTGAAATACACCCTTGTAATAAGAACAAAATTGCAATCGCCAATAACCCTTTTAACAAAGCAGGTGACTTCGACAAAATAGTAGACGCCAGAATACTACCCATAGCGACCGTCATGGCAAAGTCGTAACTTGATAACTTAGCAAAGCTACGCAGCCCCATAATTCTAGTATAGAAGATAAGGGCAAAATATACAGCGGTTGCCGACAGTACCACCGCTAGAGCAACTTCCCAATCTATAAATAACCACTTTGACCAATCCATATTTTCCCTCAATATTGAACAGACTCTAAATGTTAAACAGACTCTAAACTTTATCGGTATAGGGTAACATTATCACCCTAGTGAACTCTTTAACAGTCATAGTGCTATTTTGTAGTCATGTGTCACGCTTTAATATTAATTGCATCTGATAGCTTTATTCAATTTTCATTATTTATTATTCATTATTCTCAACCTACTCTTGCTGTTCCCACCATGGTGAGGTAGGTAAGTTGTCTAAATCAAAAACTTGTCCAATCAGTGGCGCGGCAAGTTTAATTTTTTCTTCTTCTGGCAGAGTGCTATTGTGAGCATCAATAGCTGAAGTAATGCGTCTCACAGGTTCCCGCCAATGATGGGTCGACAAGTCAAACTTGCCCCAATGTATAGGTAATATCTCTTTGGCTTGTACATCAATACCCGCTTGATCAGACTCCTCAGGGAGCATATGCACCTCTCGCCAGCGCTCGTTATAAGCCCCATCCTCAATAAAGGCGATATCAAAACCCTCAAAGCGATCCCCAATCTTTGCAAACTCTTCACAGTACCCACCATCACCACTAAAATATACCGACAATTCAGGCGATTGTACCGCCCAACTACTCCATAATGTCTCACGATGCCCGGTAATACCTCGACCGCTAAAATGGTGACTGGGGGCAAATGTAATCGTAATAGCTTGACCATCGTTTCCAGCTATCTGTGTACTGTCATACCAATCATATTCACTAACCTTTGACTCCGCCACACCCCAACGCAGCAGATGTGCTTTTACGCCTAAAGGTACATAGAAATGACCAACCTTATCTTTCACTTGCTTGATGGCTTTATAATCTAGGTGGTCATAATGATCATGCGAAATAAGCACCGCATCGATATACGGCAAATCGTCAACGCTAGGTACATGCGTCATATCAAAAGGCTTGGCACCAATAGAAATGGGTGATGCACGATGAAAAAAAGGGTCAGTAATCAGGGTTTTGCCCGCCGTATTAAATAGTACGGTAGAATGACCTAACTAACCAAACAAACTCACCTTCTTTTAATGTCGTATTCGCAATACCATGACTTGGTGCCTTTGAGGCGTTTAAAGAATTGTTTTTTGAATCGGAAGGATTAGGGATTAAATTTAAGGGTATTGTCTTGATTGGTTGACTGGGGTTTTTACCTTTTGGCGGGAATAAAAAATCCCATAGCATATTACCATTTTGATCAGACTCGCCTTTAAGGACGCCGGAGAAAAAAACTGTACTAGCGTGAGTTTGGGTTAAATTAACGAACGTCTTTCCCTTAAAGTTTGGTGACGATTGAATGCGAGACTGGCTATCAGAATCCGGCTTACCCCCAAATGTTGGTGCAAACTTTAAAAATAAAACCGTTAAAATAACTAGGATGATGATAATAATCAGCAACCACTTAATGACCAATAAGAAGATATGCATAACAGCAAAATCCAACCGTAGAGTATGTGTAGTGAGAGTAGTGCGTTATACTAAGGCATCTAAAACCGTCATTTACGCATTAAATTTACGCATTAAATAAGCAATAAGCAATTAGTCTAAGAAATAGGTCTAATTAAACACATTGAGACAACTATATGATCTATGACATTATCGGAGATATCCATGGGCATGCCCGTAAGCTGAAAGGTCTACTTGACCTCTTAGGTTATACCCTTACTCATCACCCCTCATTAGCTATTGACTATTATCATCCCCCTGAAGGACATCGGGCGATATTCATTGGTGACCTAATCGATAGAGGTCCTGAAGAGCTTGAAACCTTACAAATTGTGTTTGCTATGTTAGATGCCGATGTGGCACAGGCTATTATGGGTAATCATGAATACAATGCGTTGGCCTATGCTACCCTTGATGAGCTTACCGATGATTCCAATCCTAAATATTTGCGAACTCGCAACGAGACCCATACCCGGCAGCATCAAGCCTTTTTAGATGAACTTCCTTTAGATTCTCAGGCACACCATTATTGGTTAAAGCGCTTTTATGAGTTGCCATTATGGATTGAGACTGAACACGCCTGCTTTGTACATGCCTGCTGGGATGAAGACAAAATGGCGGAGTTAAAACCCCTGCTAACCGATGACAACCGCCTTATCCCTGAAGCTCTGCAGCAAACAGGGCAAAAAGACTCAGAGGCTTATAATGCCGTTGAGCGCGTACTAAAAGGGGTTGAAGTACCTCTACCTGAAGGTAGTAGTGTGACTGATAAAGATGGCACGGTACGTCGCCGTATGCGAGTAAAATGGTGGCTGGAAGACTTACAACATCAGCGTATTATTGACATTGCACGTGCCTCAACCTCTGACATAGCGCAAGTGCCTCAATACGCTGTTATTGACCATGTGGATTTTGAACTGAAGACGGATAAGCCTATATTTATTGGTCACTATTGGCTAACTGGGACGCCAAAACCGTTAAGCCCACAAGTAGTATGTACTGATTATTCAGCGGCTGGTAACGGTTACTTAACCGCTTATCAATTTGATACCAAAAAGCCTATGCCATTGTCTGCCGATAACTTTGTACAATATATTGAAGACTAACTTTTTATAAACCCTTAATATACGTCATCCAAGATTAAAGGACACACTATGCCAAAACTTAAAAAAGTAAGCAAAAATGAATGGGCTTTTGAAGCAGACTATTCTCGAAGTAATATGCCTAAGGATGTTGAGAATTTTCTAGAGCAAAAGTTAAAATCTGGTGAGCTTGAACAGATGTCACCTGAACAAGTTATGCTCGAGCTTATGACAACAATGCCTGACGCCTTAATTGATCTAAGTCATGAGCCCACCCAGTTTGATGAGTTAGCAGCCACTGCAGAACTACTACAAATTGGGAGTTTTTTTGAAGCAAAGTTGTCCTCAGAATCCTATGTCACCACTTTTCCTAACGACCCTGATGGTTGGGGTATGCTCGCAAGTACATTTAAGATGATGGATGAAGATGTGTCATCGATGCTAGCCTATCGTATGTGCATTGATGTCTACACTAAGGATTTCCCAAAAACCTTTGACTGGAAGAAAGCCAAGATTGATTGGGGTTTCCTCGAAAATCGTCCTTTTTTAACAGCACTTTCTCAGTTGGCCTTAAGCTATGCTGATCTCGATATGTATGAGCCAGCTATTGAATGGGCTGAAAAATTAATCCATTTAAACCCAACGGACAATATTGGCATAAGAAGCAACTTAGTAAAGTTTTATCTAGAAACAAAACAGTATCAAAAGATATTCAATCTAGCCAAAAAATATCCTGAAGATACTATTGCGGTTGAAATCCCTTATGGTGAAGTGTTGGCATATTGCTATTTAGATGATGTAGAAAACGCACAAAAAACTTGGCTGTCAGCTCAAGAAACACTACCACTGGTTGCCAAAGAGTTAGCAAAAAAACGTCATCCAAAACCTAAAAATGTGGATGGTTATGTCACTATTGGCGGTGCTGACCAAGCATATTACTACTGGGAAACCAGCGGTCAATATTGGCAAAACAACGTAATAGCGCAACAGTTGATAGAAGACTATCGTAACGCGAAAAAATAATCCTTTTTTCTCATTCGAAAATTCGATATGATAGTATGTTTTCAAACTCTATTCTACTTATTAAATTCCCTTACGATTTAATGATTAGACCGTAGAATAGAGTCAAGTTAAGCCAGTAAACTCTTTACGGCTACTAGGAAACCCCACATCATGAGCAAAAGCCAAATAAAAACCTCACAACCGGCACCTATTAAATCTCCTGAAGGTACAGCCAAAGTCGGTATTATCATGGGCTCACAGTCTGATTGGGCAACCATGAGTTTGGGCGTCCAATTATTAGCAGACTTTGGCGTGCCATTTGACTGTGAAGTGGTTTCGGCACATCGTACTCCAGATAAGTTATTTGAATATGCTAAATCCGCTAAAGGCAAAGGCCTACAAGTAATTATTGCAGGTGCAGGCGGAGCTGCGCATTTGCCCGGTATGTGCGCCAGCCAAACAGAGCTGCCAGTATTGGGCGTGCCTGTTAAATCTTCTACTTTAAGCGGTTGGGACAGCTTACTGTCAATCGTACAAATGCCAAAAGGCATCGCAGTAGGGACGCTTGCTATTGGTACCGCAGGTGCTTATAACGCTGCTCTGTTAGCCATTCAAATCTTAGCATTACAAGACGAGGCTTTGGCCAAACAGTTGGTTGAATTCCGAAAAAATCAAACCGAAACGGTACTAGCCAGCCCAACCCCAGGCATTATTAATCCTTAGATTTGCTATACTTGAACAGCTATTTATTGACAGTTTTTATTAACTGTTCTGTATTAATGGTTTTTTAAACTAAATTGGTGCTATAAGCACCTTTTTGTGTTTTATGATTCTGCTATACAAATTCTGCTATAAAATAAGTATCTTAATCATTTGATTATTTAGCTTTAATTTTGCCACTATCATTTCTTCTACTTTTCAATAATTTAAGAGCCAAACATGACCATAGCCAATACATATCCTGCTAATCAAACCTTCCACACCATTGGCATTCTAGGTGGCGGCCAACTCGGTATGATGTTAGCCGAAGCGGCGCTGCCTTTGGGATACCGATGTGTATTTTTAGAAGACGCAGCAAATTGTCCTGCCTCTTTGTATGGTCAGGTTTTTAGTAGTGATCATGTAGAGGCGTTTATTGCCGCTGCGGATGTCTTTACTCTAGAGTTTGAAAACACCCCAGCAGAAACTGTGGCACGCTTAAAAAAAATGTCTGATGCAGGTGAAAAACAAGGTATGTTCCCACCTCCACAAGCATTGGAGGTGGCTCAAGACCGCTTAAATGAGAAAACCTTATTTAACCAGCTTGGTATCAAAACCGTTCCCTTTAAGAGCGTTAGTTCAAAAGCTGAGCTTAAAGAGGTTAGTGACACCCTTGGGTTGCCTTTAGTGTTAAAAACTAGCCGCGGTGGTTATGATGGTAAAGGTCAATTTGTGGTTGCAACTGAAGCGGATATCGAAGAGGCTTGGAAAGCATTGGGCGATGCGGTCAGCGGCAAAGGTAACCTTACGCCCACCCCAGCACCATTAATTGCTGAGGGCTTTATTAATTTTAGTCGTGAAGTGTCTATCATTGCCACTCGTGCTCAAGATGGCACTATTCATACCTATGATTTGGTTGAAAACCATCACCATACAGGTATTCTAGCCATTTCTCATGCCCCTGCAGTGGGAACTAGCCATCTTTTACCTGAAGCGCAAAATGCCATTTCGTCGTTAATGACTCATTTAGATTATGTCGGCACTATGGCGCTTGAACTATTTGTGAGTAAAGATGAGAAGGGAAATGACGTTATTTTAGCCAATGAGTTTGCGCCTCGAGTCCATAATTCAGGCCATTGGAGCATTGAGGGTGCAGTCACTAGTCAATTTGAGAATCATATTCGTGCGGTGGTCGGCTTACCTCTTGGTGATACCGATAATGTTTTCCCGTCAGTGATGGTCAATGTATTGGGTGAGTATCCAAATCTGGCAGAAGTATTGGCAATCGATGGTGCTCACTACCATACTTATCATAAAGAAGAGCGTGAAGATCGCAAGATTGCTCACATTACTCTAATGCCTAATGACGTTGCCAAACTAGACGATGCCTTACAGCAACTGATTGCTATCTTGCCAAATAAGATGGGGCTTGATTCATGAGTGATGAGCAGCAATTAATTAACAAAAGTGGCATGACTATTTGGATTGATGCCGATGCCTGTCCCTTGGTGGTGAAAGATCTCATCACCAAGACGGTTATTCGTACCAATACGCCGGCAATTTTTGTCGCCAATCAACCGATTAAAGTGCGCAAGTCACCACTAATTAGCATGAAAGTGGTAGGCTCGGGCTTTGATGTGGCAGATGACTATATTGCTGATAATGTTGCGCCCGGTGATTTGGTAATCACCAGTGATATTCCTTTGGCCAACGACGTGCTTGACAATGGTGGTCAAGTATTAACGCCACATGGCATTATTTATGACAAAAATAACATTAAGCAAAAGCTAAACGCTCGTGATTTTATGGATACCATGCGCTCAACGGGCGTGCTCGACCTCACCCAAATGGGCGGTCAAAAGCCTTATTCGGATAAAGACAAAAAACAATTTGCTGATGGACTTAATAAGTTGGTGCGTTAACCGTAGCAAGCGCACTATTTATGTTGCTCTAAGGTCAAGCTCATCTTATAGGCCACTAACTTACCTGCTTCAAACACCTCCTCAACAACTTTAAAGCCATTGGCCAAATAAAATGGTCTGGCGGTCAAAGTAGACTCTGCTGTTAGACTGCCAATACCTTTTTGTAAATACACTTGCTTGGTTTGGTTCAAAAGCTTTCTGCCTATCCCCTGCCCTTGGCTTTTTGGCGCTACATAATTGAGTAATATCTCAGCTTTTGGCGACACCAATATTATCCCTTGCACTTCATTTTGTTGTTTAAATACCCAAGCAAAATTCTCGATTATCCACTGCCTTACATTCTCTTCAGTTTTATTCTCAAGCCATTGTTCAATAGCGTGTGGATCATTATTATGATCCTCGATACAGGATCGAATGCTTGCCCTAATCAGGTCGGCTATTTGTGCTGCCTCCGATAACTGTGCTTTTTTTATCATCTTTTTCGCCTAAAATATTTATTATTCAACAAGTCTTACTTCATTAAAAAATTACTTAAAATCTTTGATAATCAAAAGCATACTAACAATTCTAGACTTATTTTAAAAAATAATAAAAATAATTGTAAGAAAATAGCACTTTGAAACGTCTAACTAATAACACAATGATAGCTTACCGCTATTTGTAATGCTCTTCTTATTACTTTGACAAAGCTTTGATGGAAAGACAACTACCTTCCTCTTATTTTTTACAACCAACGGAGAACCTTATGAAAAATACTTCTATTATTACTGGCTTAGCCATCGGCTCATTATTGGCAATGAGTGGCGCTCAAGCAGGCAACCCTTTTCATGCTACCTCAATGGCAACTGCGCATAGCAATAGTAGCAAAGCTGCTGAAGCAAAATGTGGTGAAGGCAAATGCGGCGCCGATACGGTCAAAAAGCCTACTAAAAAAGTCGATGGCAAATGCGGTGAAGGAAAATGTGGCGGCACTAAATAGCTATTAAGCTTATCTATTTACCTTAACAAATTTTAAAGGGTTTCTTTTAACCCGCTGTTAACCTGTTAACTTACTCTTATAGACGGAATATAAAAATGAAAACTAAATCAATTGTTGCAACATTAGCGCTAGGCTCTTTGGTTACTTTAGGTGGCTGTACTTCCAACCCCTTTGCTGCAAATCCTATGGAGTCTGGCTATAAACATAGTGAGATGGCCAAAGAGGGTACGTGTAGTGCTCATAAAATGGCAAAAGGCGCTCATAGCAATAAAGCAGTTGAAGGCTCCTGTGGCGATAAAAAAATGGAAGGATCATGTGCTACAGATAAGAAAATGGAGGCTAAATGCGGTGAAGCCAAATGTGGTGCCACTAAATAGCTTTATATCAAACCCTAAGGTAGAAAGAATTTTATTATAGGATCATTATGACGATATCAGATTTAGACACGATAATTTCTAAAGCCGATACTGCTAAACATGCTAGACCGCTAGGCGGCGCAGGTTTAGGGTTTCGTCGTGAGCTCATGTCCGAAATGGACAAAGCAGATCTAACTGGTATCGACTTCTTTGAGGTATCACCAGAGAATTGGTTGAACACGAATGGTCAAATAGGTGGCCAATATTATAATAAGTTGCGCGCTTATACCGAACAATATCCTTTCGTTTGTCATGGCCTGTCGTTATCAATCGGTAGCACAGCCCCCCTAGATACGGCTCTATTACACAACATAAAAGACTTTATGCGAACCCATGATATCGGTCTTTATACTGAGCACTTATCCTGGTGTAGCGATCAAGCGGGTCATCTATATGACTTATTGCCCATTCCTTGTACCGAGGAAGCAGTTCATTGGGTGGCGGATAGAATTAAGCAAGCTCAAGATATTTTGGGTCAGCAAATTGGCTTTGAAAATGCCTCTTACTATTTTAAACCTGAACTTTATGGCATAACAACGCAAATGAGCGATTCTCAGTTTATTACCGCCGTTGCCGAGGAATCCGATTGTTTGCTTCATTTGGATGTGAATAATATTTATGTTAACAGTCAAAATTTTGGCTTTGATGCACACAAGTATTTACGTCAGCTTCCTTTAGAGCGTACTTGTTATCTGCATGTAGCAGGGCATCATACCGAAAACGATGGGCTTATCGTGGATACCCACGGCAATAAAGTTATTGATCCTGTTTGGAGCTTATTATCAGACGCTTATAGCCTTATCATAGAACGCACCAATAAGCCTGCTAATCTATTGCCAACCTGTTTAGAGCGAGATTTCAACTTCCCAAGTATCAATGAACTTATTAATGAAGTTACCCATATTCGCAGCTTACAATTTCAGGCGGATAGTGTGAGAACTGGCATAGCTAATGACCAAGATGTCGCTGTGTGTAATCACAGGACGTATGCCCATGACCTTATCTACTAACACAGTATTAAACCATGAAACTAGACAAGCCAGTACCTTAGCAGACTTTCAGCAAAGCTTTGGCCGATATTTACGTGAACAAAAACCCTTGTCAGCTTTAAACCGTTCTAGTGCTATAGCCTCCTCATCTCTATCTAACCGTGTGGGCAGTCTCTATCAGACGCTTATTTTTAATAATGTTTGTGGTTTTTTAGATAAGTGCTTTCCTGTTTGTCAAAGCTTGCTTAGCGATGCACAGTGGTTGCAGGTTTGCCATCAGTTCTTTTTGCACTATCCTTGCCACAGCCCCTATTTTACTGAAATCAATCAGCACTTTGTCGATTATCTATCTAATAAGGGTGTTTTAGAGAGCTTAAACTTGCCGCCATTTTTCGCTGAGTTAGCTGATTATGAATGGTCTGAGCTTAAAGTAGACACGTATTATATTGAGCCCGAATATGAACCAACACTTGGTTATGAGATAAATCAGGATACTATCCTAAGTTTAGGTCTGCATGCGGATTATTTAGCCGTTAACCCAACGCTTCAAAACCTACATTACCATTGGCCGGTTCATCAGATTAGTGCCGACTTTAAACCATCTACTTTAGATGACAGCTTCTATTTGGTCTATCGAAATAATACACATAAGGTGCAATTTATGACGGTTAATGCGCTGACTCACGCTTTAATCGAATTTATTAAAGTTGATGCTCCTATTGATGCTTCAGAGGAGGCTTTAACCCAACTTATGCAAAAGTTTGCGGATCATTTAGGATTTGAAGAGACAACAATATTGATATCATTTGGAATACCTTTGATTCAGCAATTGTTGCAACAACAGGTTTTATTGCCCCTTATTGCCAATGACACTAATGACACGAACAACAACACTAATGACATTAACAATCCCTTTAACAACCCCTTCAAAAAAGAAACTATCTTATGAGCTTTGTCAGTACGACGCTACGACCTTTTAATGGAGTCGTATCACGAGTTGAATTATTAGATTTTCTCGCCCCTTTAGCGATACGCTTATACCTTGCGCCTATTTTTATCAGTGCCGGTTGGACCAAGCTAATGAGCTTTGAGGATATTGTTCAATGGTTTGGCAATAGTGAGTGGGGTTTAGGGTTTATGATGCCTACTCTCATGGCCGTATTGGTCATTTTAGCTGAGCTTGTCGGCGGTATTATGCTGCTATTGGGCATTGGTACGCGGTTTGTCTCCTTATCCTTAATTATCACCATGCTCGTAGCTATGGTTACTGTCCACTGGAGCAATGGTTGGTATGCCATTACGCCGACCAATCCTGAGACCAGTTTATCAAGTCTTATGAATAGTTTTGGGTTTTGGGGCAGTGAAGCAAGCCTTACCAACTCACACGAAGCTGCTTTACGACTCGATAAAGCACGTGAGATTCTACAAACTCATGGCAATTACGACTGGCTTACTGAAACTGGCAATTTTGTTATTCTAAACAATGGTATCGAATTTGCGGCCACTTATGCCATTATGCTACTGGTTACTTTATTTTATGGAGCAGGTCGATTTGTTGGTTTGGATTATTGGTTTAATCCTTCAGCCTCAAACAGACATTAATATTATGCGATAAAATTTTACCTACCTTCTTTAAGTAGCTATTAAAAAAAGATTTTTAAAAATGAGCGATGTAGACCCTAACCCAAATCACGCCAGCATTACCCCCGAATTTGTTGAGGGAGTACGCCATCAGATGTTGGCTTTTGCACTCCTGCAACTCGATGATTATCATATGGCAGAGGATGTAGTGCAAGACGCCTTACTCTCTGCACTTCAATATGGCGGTCAGTTTAAAGGCAATTCAGCTTTTAAAAGTTGGGTATTTGCAATTTTGAAAAACAAAATCGTTGACCATATTCGTAAAGACAGTAAATACTCAAGTGTTTCAAGCTTAAAGGGATTAAAAGAAGGTTTTGAGGAGGGCTGCGATGATAGCTTAATGGATGCTTTGTTTGATGAGGCAGGCTCTTGGCACCCCGAATGTAAACCCAAACAATTTGATAATAGCTGGTGCGACCCTGAAATGCACGTTCATTCTGAAGGGTTTTGGCAAGTTTTGGAAGCCTGCTTAACCAATCTGCCTAGTGAGCAGGCTCGGGCGTTTTTGATGAAAGAGTATGTCGAACTTGAAACGCAAGAGATTTGCAATAGTCTAAAAATCAGTTCTAGCAATTACTATGTCCTGATGCACCGCGCAAGGTTAGGATTACAGACCTGTCTGACCATTAAGTGGTTTAATCATTGAGATTCAATCATTGATAGGTATGGATATTAACCGCACTTAGCAAATAGGCTCATTGAAAAAATAAAACATTGAAGCATCGAAACAATGAAACATTTATAGATTAAGACATAGCTTGAATTAAGGACACGCTCAATTATGAAAAACTGTAACCGCATTACTCAAATTGCCAGCGATGGGCAAGAACGTCCTCTAACTTTGGCCGAGAAAACCCATTTACACTCTCATCTGTTTTTTTGTCCCGGTTGCCGAGCCTTTTATGACAATAGCAAAACGTTAAGTAAGATGATGAAAGACTTTAAATCTAAAGATACCAAGTAAGGTTTGATTGATAATTAAAAAAATTAAGCCTTATCCAAACTAAAGCCAATCACTTCCTCAATACGCTTGGAATCTGTTAATACCATTAGCAGTCTATCCACACCCAGCGCAATGCCGCTACAGGCTGGCAGGTCATCACAAGCTGCTACTAGACGCTCATCAATAGGCATCACCGGCAAACCACGCTGAGCCCGCTCCACATTATCTTGCTCAAATCGTGCCTTTAATGCCTGACTATCGGCTAGCTCATCATAAGCATTGGCAATCTCAATCCCCTTGATATATAGCTCGAAGCGTTTGGCCACCTCATTGCCCTGCTCATCGACCTCAACTTTGGCCAAGGCTGCGGTAGCAGGTGGATAGTCGGTAATCAGCGTCGGTATTTCATGGCCCAGATTAGGCTCTACCAAATGGCTAAATAGCACATCAAGCCAGCCTTGGCGATCCTCACCTAAGTCAAGTTCACCTAACCCTTGCTCCTTGGCAGCTGAAATAATCGCTTCAAGGCTAGCATTCAGTGGATGAATACCCGCATAATCAATAAAAGCTTGACTATAACTATAGTGGGTTAAAGCTTGTGGCTGTCCATACACTATTGCCAGTAACTCAGACAGCTCAGCGGCCAGAGCTTCTAAGTTAAAGCCGGGGCGATACCACTCAAGCATGGTGAACTCGCTATTATGGCGACGACCCGCCTCGTTATCTCGAAATACAGGGCAAATTTGATATATTGCCACTTTCCATGTCGCAAGCATTCGCTTCATCGCAAACTCAGGCGACGTATGCAGATAGTATGTTCTGGGTTTATCAGCAACAGTGATATTGGTAGAGATTGAAGGCACAAAAACATCGGTATTACCCGCCTGCGACATCAAAGGTGTTTGTACCTCTAATACTTGACGATCAGCAAAAAACTGTCGAATTTGCCCTATAAGTTGTGCACGTTTAAAAGCCATGTTTAGGCTCATAGTAGGCTGATAGTCGCAGCGGCTAACTGGTTTTGAATTTGGCATAATTTACTCTTAAGCTAATTTGGTGCATCAATATAAGTGGACAATCTTATTGAAACAACCACTCACGACGTAAATTATAGTTTTTTCGAAGCGAATCAAAGTCAGCACCCAATACTGCCTGAGCCTGTTCATTAATGCAGCTCCTTAATAGACCATCATCAGCTTTAATATCATAAAACTGAGACAACTTCTGATGAGCCTGCTTTAACTGCGACCAGTGATAAGGGTTTTCTGGCAACAACTGATCCATTAAATACGCTTTTTTTACCTTAATTTGCTTAGTCCCTTCAGTACCAAAAACCTTTAAAAAATGATCGAAAATGATTTGAGTCCCACGTAGTTTACCTTCAAGGGTATAGCCGGCAATATGGGGAGTTGCAATTGCTAATTTGTCTAGTAGCACTGCTGACACATAGGGCTCATGCTCGAATACATCAAGCACGATATCACGCTGGTCTTGATTAGACTCAGTATGTTGTAATGAATGCAATAAATCCGCTTCATTGATTACTGGACCACGAGCTGTATTGATTAATAATGTGTGTGAGGGTATTTTTGCCAAAGCAGCATGGTCGATTAAATGATAAGTCGGGTATTGACTATCCATAACTTTGGTCAATGGCACATGTAGACTAATTACATCGCTTTCACTAAGCACTTGCTCAAAGCTTGCATTATTAATCTCAGATTTCGGTATTAAGGGATCATAGCCCAATACCTGCCAACCTATGTCTAGAGCATAGCTTGCCAAAGTACTGCCAATATTACCCAGCCCGATAATGCCTAACTTAACGCTAGTAGCTTGAGAAGTTAAAGTAGCTTGAGAGGTTAAAGTAGCTTGAGAGGGTAAAGCAGCTTGAGAGGGTAAAGCAGCTTGAGAAATAGCAAGGTGCGATAAATGAGCCTGATTCCAATACTCAGGGCGTAAAGCAAAAATTGCTGTTAATACATACTGTGCTACCGAATGCTTGCTGCAACCACCTGCATTAGTAAAATAGATAGCTCGTTGTAGTAGATAATCTTGATCAACATGATCAGTTCCAATAGTGGCAGAACCCACATACTTAATGCTATGATTATTCGCCAATAAATCAGCATTAACCTTAGTAACTGAACGCACTAATAAGGCATCAGGCTGATACTTATCTATAATAGCCGCATCAATTTCGCGACCGGCCATTGCGATAACTTTAATCGGGTGTTGTAAAACCTGCTCATTGAAATAGTCATGTAAGTGCGTAATATTGCTATCTGCAAGAATGGTGAGCATGCTAATTACTTATCCTTATGACTTATGATAACTATTTATTCTTATCACTCATGATTGCTACTTATCCTTGTCTGATTTCACAGGAGACTCTACCTTTATGCCGTCATCAGAGTGAATAGACTTAGGGATTGACTCGCTTACCTTTGAACGCTTAACCCGCTCATCACAATTGTCAGTACTATGTGCATCTACTTTATCAGGGCCGTGTATCGCAGAATCAGCAAAAGGATATTTGCTAAAAGAAACCACATCAGGAGATAGCTCAAAGGACATGGGTCTATCTGCAGGTTTCCAGTGATGCTGATTAAGCTTGGTATAATACGGTGCAAAAATAACATTGCGATGTTGATTAATCCATTCACGCCAGACTGCTAACGCAATCGCCAACAACACTGGTCCAATAAATAAGCCCACAAAACCAAATGCCGTCAGACCGCCTAACACACCGATAAAGATAATAATAAACGGAATTTTAGTAGCGCCTGAGATAACGATAGGACGAATTAAATTATCCACCCAGCTAATAACCAACATCCCCCACAGTGCCAAACCAATAGCTTCTGGGGTATGACCCTGAGTCATTAACCAGATAGCAACTCCCATCCAAGCAAACGGAGTGCCAAAAGGGATTAAAGCAATAACAAAAGTCATCAACGTTAACAAAATAGGACTAGGTGCACCGGCAACATAATAGCCAAGTCCTGCCAAAATAGCTTGCGCTAAAGCGGTTAAACCGATACCGTAAACCACAGCTTGGGTGGTTGAACCCACAGAATCAATATAGTCATCGATGCGGTTGCCAATAATGTTACTTAAAGCTTGACGTATTTGGCGTATCAAATTAATGCCATCACGATAAAAGAAAAAGATAGTCATCAACGCCATACCCAACTTGGCTAAACTACTAAATGCTACGTCTAAAGCTATCTTTCCATAATATAAATGCGATTGTAACCAAGCTCTAAATGCATTCAAAGTAGCTTCAGGATCTTTATTAATTTCCCATAGAATATCTTTTATCTGCTGCCCAATTACGGGCATATTTTTGATTTCGTTCGGAAGATCTACATAACCTACTTTAATTCTATAAAGAACATCACTGTATAAACTTACCGCTTCTTGTTGCAACACAAATATACCCAAAACTAATGGGATCCCTAGCATTAAAGAAATGCCCACTGTCATAATAGCGGCACTAATATTAGAGCTTAGTTTTACTTTTTTATGAAAGAAGGTATAAACCGGAAAGGTCACATAGGCCAATATGGCTGCCCATAGCGCAGGCACAATAAAAAATTGCACCACCCTAAAACACAAAATAAATAATATTACCAGCAAGGTTGCGGTTAATACTCGCTGTGTGACTCGCTCTCGTGTCCAGTTCTCAGTCATAACAACTTATATCCAAATAATATGATAAAAATAGCTTGGTTTATAAATAGCCCTATTCATCACTGGCTCAACAATAATTAAACACAAGAAACAGCATTTTAAATAAAAAATGTAGCCTTTATTATGCGATATGCGTACTTAAATAGGTAATACAGACTTGTAATTTTTACTTACATAATTACTGCTGTATCAGCTATTTAAAATTTAGCCGTATTACTGAATAAACTACTTAATAAATTACTTTATAAACCACTCAAAAAATCATATTGATAAAAAAGCTATAAACTTGAAAACTATGCCTTTTTTTAAATATGTTACTTTGTTTCAAGCTATAATTTAATAGCTTAGTAGACAAATAACCTTGCCAAATATGCGCTGAATTAAATCTGCAATTCGCCCACATCAGCTACGGTAAGGAACAATTCACGCACACGTTTTAGTAGCGATAAACGGTTTGTTTTTTGCGCTTCGTCGTCACTATTCACCATAACGTTATCAAAGAAATTAGTCAGCGGTGCTTCAAGCTTGGTTAGCGACTGCAAAATTTGAGTATAGTTTGCTACAGCTTGTAACGGTATTACAGTAGTTTCTGCTTCCATTACTGCCTGATATAAGGCTATTTCAGCGTCCTGGGTTAGTAAATTCTTCTCTACACAATCGCTGACTATGCCCTCTGACTTAGCTAAGATGTTTGCAACGCGTTTATTAATCTCAGCAAGAGTTGCGGCTTGGGGCAAATTACGGAACTGGCTCACTGCATGAATACGCTGATCGAAATCTAGCGGCACCGAAGGAGCAATGGCTTGAACGGCTTGAATAGTATCAACATCGACGCCTTGCTCAGTATACATTGCACGATAACGTGAATTCACAAAGTCAATGACCTGAGTTAACGTTTTAGTGCTGTTTTCAAGCTTGCCCTGATAATTAGTAACCGCCTGTTCGATTAACTGATCTAAATCAATGGGTAACTGCTTTTCAATTAAGATACGTAGCACCCCGATTGCAGAACGACGCAGACTAAAAGGATCCTTAGAGCCCGTTGGTGCTTGATCAATCCCAAAGATACCAACCAAAGTATCTAGACGGTCGGCCAATGCCAAACAGATACCGATTGGCGTTTGGGGCAATGCATCGCCACTAAACTTAGGTAAATATTGTTCTTCAATTGCTGCCGCTATGGTCTCAGGCTCACCATTTAGGCGGGCATAGTAAGTGCCTGCAATACCTTGTAAGTCTGGAAACTCACCGACTAAAGTGCTGGTTAAATCCGCTTTCGATAGTATCGCAGCACGGGTGGTCTGCTCCACATCAATGTCTTCAAACCCTTTTATAGATTGCTGTTTTAGCGTAGCAGCAATAAAGGTAGCTAGCTTTGCAATACGTTCAGACTTCTCCCAAATGGTACCTAGTTTGTCTTGGAATACACGATTTTTAAGACTTTCTGCCATTTCAATTAATGGCTGCTTTTGATCTTGTAAAAAGAAAAATTCTGCATCAGCCAGACGAGGACGTACCACTTTTTCATTGCCACTAATCACTTGGCTGGGGTCTTTTGATTCGATATTGCTAATAAAAATGAAGTAAGGCTGCAACTTGCCTTCTGTATCAGTCAGACAAAAGTATTTTTGATCGGCTTGCATGGTGCTGATTAAAGCCTCTTGAGGTACTTGTAAGAAGCGCTCTTCAAAGCTGGCCCGTAATGCTACGGGTAAATCAACTAAGGCAGTTACTTCATCCAATAAGTCTTGAGGTATGATAGCTTGTGCATTAACCTCATCAGCCAACTCTTTAACTCGCTCAACGATAGTTTGTTGACGACGATCAAAGTCAGCAATAACTTTTGCATCTTCTAATACCTGCTCATAGTCTTTAGCATGTGGAATTAATGCATCATTAGAATGGTATCTATGACCTAAGGTAATATTACCCGTTTCAATGCCATGGGTGGTCTTCACACCTGTTGTCAGACCTTGAATGGTTGCTGGTATGATTTGGTCGTCTTGCATGAACACTAACCACTTAACTGGACGTACAAACTCTTCTCGACTTGCACCCGATCGCATACGCTTAGCGATAGGTAAGCTGTCTAATGCATTTTGGAGAATTTGTGGTAAAAGCTCCGTGCTTTTTTGACCCTGAACTTTTAACTCATAGCCGATATAGTTCCCTTTATCAGTTTCAATGGTCATCAGTTCATTAACATCGATACCCAAACCTTTGGCAAAACCTTCAGCAGCACGTGTTGGTTTACCCTCTGCATCATAGGCCGCCTTAATAGCAGGCCCACGCTTTTGTTCTCTGCGGTCAGGTTGTTTTTCTGCGATACCTTCGATTTGAATCGCTAAGCGGCGAGGCGCGGCATAGGCTTTAATTTGATCGTAACCGATGCCAGCTTCTTTTAATTGTGCCTCAACGCTAGATAGCAGAGCATCACGTAAAGGTTTTAGGCTTTTTGGTGGTAGCTCTTCACTACCTAGTTCGAATAAAATTGTACTCATGAGACTCTCTGTTTTAGAAGATGTTATCAATAGGCATGAACTATAAACGATGTGTCAAAACTATTTAAGTTAACTATCCGGTATTTTAACTATGCAATACTTTAACTACTCGGCATTTTAACTGTACAATATT
>NZ_JAGLBC010000058.1 GCF_018260395.1 Psychrobacter sp. | reverse complement strand
AACAAAAATCCACACAAGTTGTTCTTTGATTCTAGCTTTTAAATAGTTGACTTATTACGTCGTCCGTATTAAGTTATGCTATAAAAGGATAGTCTACCTTCAATCTGAAGAATTCTTAGCCTTAGTATCGAGCCGTTTAGTATATCGTATCTAAGATATTTGTCAACAGCTTTTTTAAATTCTTTATCAAGTCATCTAAGTTTAAAACCTCTAAAGGTCTTGTTCTTGTTGTCTTGATGAGGTGCGTATTATACGCAGTTTGTAATCTGTGTCAAGGGCTTTTTTTGGTTTAATTTGAATTAGTTGTTATAAATCAATATTAAACGCTGCCTTTCAACTGCGCACAAGTATATAGTTTATTTAATGAAGGTCAAGCCAATATTTAAAAAAATTCCGACTTTTGTTTATTTTAAGGTTGGTGTACAAGACTGCTTGCCTTATCTATTCATATCTTTCCCACCGTTTTAAAAAAATTACGATAGGCTTCAACCTTTTTATCCAATGACAATGGATATGCTCTAGAAGTAGAAGGTAGCCTATATAAAGTTAACTCACGACCTGCATAGTTATAGTCAATATGTTGATTGGTTTTTGGTATTTTAGATTTCGGAATCGGCTTGCCTTGTTCCTTAGCTAATAAATCCATTAAAATTTCTGTAGCTTTGCCACCTGTAGTAAACAGACTATGAACATGTGGAACTTTATCGAGTATTTGTTCTAAATCAACTGCTTCGACAATCATTAAATGCTTATCAGCTGCATTGCCTTGTTCACGTATGGCTTTTTTAACAGTGGGACACGAGGCAATACCACGCTCCTGCATAAATGCTTGGATACGATCTGGATCGAAGGCTTTATTGTTACCATCACGGAAGTAATCACCGTTATCAAAAAAGACTCTTCCGTAAATACGCCACATATCATTATAAAAATTAGGATAGTGGAAAGTCATACCCCACTTATCAGACGTAGGTGGGAAGGTACCCATCATCATAATCGTAGCGTTACTTGGTAAAACAGGACCAAAAGGGTGAGATTCTATAGTGGGTTCAATCTTTGTAATATCTGTATTTGCTATCTCGTTGTTCTTATCAATAAGGTTGGTCAATGAGGACTCCAATATAAATTTATCATAATTGTCATACATAATTAGTTGGCTTTTGCTCAATTGTTAGCTTCTATTAAAGCCTTAAAAAGCTTATCTTGCTTGGTAAAATTATCAGTTGATTTTGTTTTATTGGTATAATTGTTTTGTAAAATGCTTTTACCTTAAATCCCTAAATATTTTTATTAAATATGACCCCCCTTCTAAATTCATATTAGCTGTCCACATCCTAAGGACGGTCAAAGAGGTCTTATGAACAACCTAAGCATAGAAATTATCAATCATCCTTTAGTGCGACATAAATTAAGCTTAATACGCGCAAAAGATTGTAGTACCTATAAATTCCGCACTTTAACTAGTGAGCTTGCGCGTCTAATGGCTTATGAGGCCTGTCGTGATTTTGAAATTGAAGAATTTACAATGCAAGGTTGGGACAATACTGAAATTAAGGGTGAGCAAATCGTTGGAAAAACCGTGACTATTGTTCCGATTTTACGAGCTGGACTAGGTATGCTTGATGGGGTATTAGACCTTATTCCAACGGCTAAAATTTCAATGGTTGGTTTACAGCGTGATGAGGAAACTTTACAGCCGGTACCTTTCTTTGAAAAACTGGTGGATGATGTAGACCGTAGACCTGCTTTCATTATTGACCCTATGCTTGCAACGGGCGGTTCAATGGTAGCAACGATTGATATGCTAAAACAAAAAGGCTGCAGTGATATTAAAGCGTTAGTTTTGGTCGCGGCTCCAGAAGGTGTACGCTTGGTCAATGAAGCGCATCCTGATGTCAAGATTTATACCGCCTCTTTAGACAGTCATCTTAATGAAAATGGTTATATTATTCCTGGCTTAGGTGATGCTGGGGATAAAATTTTTGGCACTAAATAGCTGGATATAAAGTTGCTATTAATTTTCATTTTTTATTGAATGAATTACGCTGGTTATAAACTAACCTATTGTGTAATGTCTAATCAGATATGATACTGCTGATTGGGCATTATTTTTATAAGGGTATTCATGCACTAATATCAGATGATTAAAGTCCAAAATCATCACCTCATTATGTAATCCTTGTGAGGTTCTCTTATTGTGTTTGACCGCAAAGGCTTTAACCTTATCGGAGCTTGCAGTAATAAAATTAACAACCAAGGGTGACAAAGCTATCGGCTTAACTGACTTTATTTTTCGATAATCATGATAGTTTTCTTTTAAAGCATCTAGTAATGCCTGAAAGGGATTAAGGGTAGTGACCAAGACTTTATCTCGACGTACTGATAAAGGTAATTTTCCACCTACCAATAATACTTGGCCTTTGGGCAGTCTTTGGGTATGTCGCATCAATTCATGCTTTAGGATTTCCGGCATATCTGCATTAAACACATCTTCAGTTTGCTGATAAAAAACACTGAAGCTACGTTGAACATAGCGCCCAAATACTGTGAAATTAATCCAATCTTGATAAGCGTCATATTTTGAAAGAAACTGACTAAACTGCTTTTGATAAAATTTCAGATTGATATCTTTATAATACAACTCGCTTTGACTACTATCATTATCACTATCAAGTAAGTGGCCTTCAGATAAATCTTTTTGATTAAACGATAAATTGTCAATCAGATACAATATTAACGCTTCAGCAGATTCAAATTTTTGTTGCTGCCAATCTAGAGGGTATAAAACGTTATCCAATGAAGGCAATTCAGGGACTAACTGCACGGTGGTTTTTCGATTAAAAAAAGAAAACATTAAAATTCAGGAGTGTGACCAGCACTTTTTTCGAAGGTCAATATATCGTTACGCTCTTTTTCGCTCCAAGCTACTTTGTTAGTAGCTTCTTTATTTAATCGAACTAATACCGAATCGCCAGTAGCGACAACCGTTTGCTGAGCTTGGCTATAATAACAATAATCCATTACTATACTGGTATTGCCTAATTTTTTAGTACGAACTCCGATAAGCAAAGTATCTGGAAAAAACACCGGCTTTAAGTAAGAGCAACTGGACTGGGCCAGCACGGTGGTTACTTCATCAGTAAAAGCGCCTATTTCATACAAATAGTTGATACGTGCTGATTCAGCATAGCGGTAGTAAACCACATTATTGACATGACTAAAAGCGTCCATATCATTCCAAATAACAGGCTGAACATAGATACTGGCGAAGTTAGATAAAGCTTTAGGCTTTGTATAATTAGTATCCAAATTAGGGTTTGTTATCACTAGCAGATATCTCCGAGATAAGCCTTTTATGGCAATTAATAGATGATAATAGGTATTTTATTATGTATTTAGTTTAGATGTATTTAGCTTAGCTATGGCCATTTAATCAACGGCTATTGATTGTCTATCTATCGAAATTGTTAAAACTATTAAAAATATTAAAACTATTTAAAGTTTGGCTCTTTGCAAAACTTTAACCCCACGCCACACTTCATCAGCATCAAGATGTTCAATTCTTATGCAGTTCAATTGCAAGTCGCTTAAAGTATCTGTCAGGCGCTTACCAAAGGTGAGATAATCAAAATCGGCCAACTGATACGCAATAGTAGGCGGCTTTAAGTCTGCCTCTAAATCTGCCTCTAAACCAGCAAACAGTAGGCGCCAATTTATAAATGCTTCACCACTACTAATTAGAACAATAGGACGTTTATTAGATTTTATTTTGCAAAGATACTGTTGAAGCTGCTTAAACTTAGTAGGCGCATCAATAGAACAGTGGCGCTGATACCAAGCTATGGCATTCACCTCTACTCCATTATCTTGTAAAGAATTTACCAAAACTCGTCTGCCGCCTCTACCACGCCACATTAACAGGTGATCACCTGCACTGAGTGAATTTAGTGAAGGCATCTTTATCATACCTTCATTACTATATTCATCAGGGCATTGAACTTGCCAGCCTTGAGCTTGAAGTATCTGTGCTGTCGCATGGCCAACAGCAATGACCGCACAATTTGGAACAAAATCTGTAGGACAAGCAGCCAATCCCATACGGGCGGCAGTAGGACTGACCACAACCAATGCTTGATAATGGTCTGGCTGCTGATAAAAGTCTTGCTGATATTGTTGCTCGCGCTCACTAATATCTACAGGGACTAACTCTAATAACGACATCTCTAACACTGTCAGGCCTCTTTTCTGCATCGCCTGGCTAAGCGGCTTGGAACGATTGGTCGGACGGGTATTGATAAAAATCATAACGCGACTTTAACTCTGGTTGAATTTATGACCGATTTTAAACTTTATGTTTATTTTAATCTTCATATTTAAAAGCAGCCTAAAGATGTAAAATCAAAAAATTAGTCTTTTTTATTAGCATATATGGCCGCTAAAATAGCATCCGCCCCTAAAGACAATAGCTGATCAGCAACCTCAATACCTAACTGCTCAGCGGCGGCTTCACGTGCCACTTGGTCACCTGCTAACTCAATACGTTTATCAGCTTTAAGCAGCGTGGTACCATCTTCGGAACCGACACGACCACGTAGCCATAAGGTCTTTTGGTGAACCTCTTTATCGTCTTTTTCTATCACTGCATAGGCGGCAATAGGAACCTGACAGCCGCCTTGTAAATGACGGTTCAATGCCCGCTCAGCTTTTAAGCGAATACGAGCTTGACCATCGTTAAGTGGTTTTAGCAGTTTTAATACCGCCTCATCATCTGCACGACACTCAATTGCCAAGGCACCTTGACCTACGGCAGGTAGACTGACCTCAATATCAATTTCTTGCTTAATGCGATCCGTTAACTCCACACGCTTTAAACCACTCGTGGCTAAAATAATAGCATCATACTCACCTGCATCCAATTTACCCAAGCGTGTTTGAACATTACCACGTAAAGATTTAATCTGTAAATCTGGACGGAAAGCTTTTATCTGACACTGACGCCGTAAACTGGCCGTTCCCACCACAGCACCTTGCGGTAAATCTTCTAATCTATCATATGTATTTGATACAAAAGCATCTGTAGGGGTCTCACGTTTGCAGTAAGTACCTAGTATGAGACCTTCAGGCAACTCCATTGGCACGTCTTTTAGAGAATGCACGGCAATATCTGCACGCCCATCATATAGCGCTTGCTCTAACTCTTTAACAAATAAACCCTTGCCACCTATCTTGGCTAAAGGGGTATCAAGAATCTTATCGCCTTGAGTGACCATGGTTACTAGGTTAACTTCAAGCTGTGGATACAATGACTCAAGACGTGATTTGATATGTTCGGCTTGCCACATGGCCAAAGGGCTTTTACGAGTAGCAATGTTTAAGGTTTTTAAAATTGTGGTATGGGCTGAAGTGGTCATAGTTATCTTTTAATCGGCTGTAATTGATTTAATTGAATAAACAGAGGGGTAAGACTGACTAATTATTTAACTGTATTATAATTACAGCCTTACTTATATTGTGCCTATTTAACCATAAATGGCAGGGTTTTTCAGTGACGTTATGTTGAGTCAAATATAAGTAGCTGTTAGGTTAACTGGGTGGGTTAACTAGTAACTCGCCCTAGTCCTTTGCTATACTGCCCTTATTTACTATATGCATTTTACTGGATTTGGACTGATATGACTGCCAACAACTCTAACACAATTTCTGAAACTCAATCAACGAAACCTAACCCCACTAGCGGCCAAGGCCAACAAATGTGGGGTGGTCGCTTTAGTGAAGCCACAGATAGCTTTGTGGCAGCTTTCACAGCGTCTGTCGGTTTTGACCAACGCTTTGCCAAACATGATATTCAAGGTTCTGTGGCTCACGCAACTATGCTAGGACGTTGTGGCATTCTTAGCAAAGATGAAGTAGACACTATTATTGACGGTTTAAAACAGGTTCAGCAAGAAATCGATGCCGGCGAGTTTAACTGGTCTATTGCGTTAGAAGACGTACACATGAACGTTGAATCTCGTTTAACAGATATTATTGGTACTGTAGGCAAGAAACTACATACTGGTCGTAGCCGTAATGATCAAGTTGCGACTGATATTCGCTTATGGTTACGTGAAGAAGTCGATAATGTCGTTGAGCTCCTGGTGAAATTGCAATCCGGTCTATTAAACCTTGCTGAACAGCACACGGATACCATCATGCCAGGCTTCACCCATTTACAGACGGCGCAACCTGTTAGCTTTGGTCATCACGTTATGGCTTGGTTTGAGATGTTAAATCGTGATACAGATCGCTTAATCGATGCTCGTCGTCGTATCAACCAAATGCCTTTAGGAAGTGCGGCACTGGCTGGCACAACTTTTCCTATTGACCGCACTATTACAGCCGATCTTCTAGGTTTTGAAGGCATTTGTCAAAATTCATTAGACGCTGTATCTGATCGTGACTTTGCGATTGAATTTACTTCTGCCGCTTCTATTTTGATGATGCATTTATCACGAATGAGTGAAGAGATTATCTTGTGGATGTCAGCACAGTTTGGCTTCGTACAAATCCCAGACCGTTTTTGTACCGGGTCATCAATTATGCCACAGAAGAAAAATCCAGATGTGCCAGAACTTGTCCGTGGTAAAGCTGCCCGTGTTTTTGGTCAATTGATCACTTTATTAACGCTAATGAAGAATCAGCCTTTGGCTTATAATAAAGACAACCAAGAAGACAAAGAGCCTTTATTTGATTGTGTTGATACCCTAACCGGGTCACTCATTGCATTTGTAGATATGTTGCCTAATATAATTCCTAACAAAGAAAATATGCGTGCTGCTACTATGAAAGGGTATGCTACTGCTACAGACTTGGCAGATTATTTAGTGCGCCGAGGTGTGCCGTTTCGTGATGCTCATGAAGTAGTTGGCAATGCTGTAGCATTAGGTATTAAACAAGGCGTTGATCTAAGTGAATTACAATTTGAGCAGTTGCAACAGTTTAGTGAGGCTATTGGTGATGACGTATTTGAGTTTCTAACTCTAGAAGGCTCATTAGCAGCTCGTGATCATTTGGGCGGCACTGCGCCAAATCAAGTTTTACTAGCAGTAAAACGCGGCCGCGAACGATTGGCTAAATTCAATATCGATGTTAACTAAACCTTTTTAACGTAACTTTTTTACTGAACCAGTAGTTAATTTAATTAAAATTAGCCTTAATCACCGTTGTAAGCCTGCTAAAACCAAATACATAGTGTTAAACATTTATTATTAAATATAGGATAGGACAATGACAGCTACTTTTGATCCAAAAGCGAATATGGTGTTTTGCCGTAAATATAAGCAAGATTTGCCCAAAATGCCAAATCCTCCTTTTCCCAATAAAAAAGGCGAAGAAATTCAGAATACGGTGTCTAAAAAAGCCTGGGATGAATGGTTAGAGCTTCAAACCATGCTTATTAATGAAAATCATTTAAGTATGATTAATCCTGAAGCCAAAAAATTCATAACCGAACAACGTGAAAAGTTTTTAGATAATACTGATTATGAGCGGCCTCAAGGATGGACGCCTGAGTCTGATAAATAAATAAGTATTTATATCGATGTTTGTTTAAAATTAACCATCTATCAAACTTCGAGCGAGAAAAAAGGAGAGGCATTTAAAACCTCTCCTTTTGGTATATAACAATCTAATTATTCAGGTGTATTGCGTGAGGCAATATTATTCGAAGCTTCTTGTACCGCTTGCTCTACCGTCATAAAATCTGTATGACGTACATCTTTTCCGCTAGTACAGTAAATAACCAATTCGGCTATGTTTCTAGCATGATCTCCAACGCGCTCTAAGGCTCGTAAAACCCATAAAATATTAATGACTTTGGAGACATGACGACTGTCCTCCATGACATAAGTCATTAAAGAACGACTAGCAGACTGATACTCTTCATTAACTGTTTCATCGCTTTGCAATACTGTAAAAGCTCTCTCGGGATTCATATGTGAGAAAGCTTCTAAAGCTTCTAACATCATTACGCGAACTTGATTAGATAGATGCTGAACCTCAGAATAGCCTCTAGGTGAAACCCCTTCTTTAATTAGTTTATAGGCCATACGTGCTATTTTGCTAGCCTCATCACCAATACGTTCTAAATCGACAACACCTTTACTCATTGCCATTACTAACCTTAAATCGCTAGCTGTAGGCTGACGTTTGGCCACCAGCAATACTAACAATTCGTCAACTTTAATCTCCATTTGATTAATTTCTGCATCTTCTTCAATCACTTTTTTTGCCAATTCAGCATCACCATCAACCAAAGCATGGGTTGCTAATGTGACCTGCTCAGCTGCCATACGACCCATTGTCATAAACAACTCACTACACTGATGTAGATCGTTATCAAAGCTTTTTGAAGAATGCTTTTCAGTAAGCGGCATACATAATTTCCTTATGACTTAAAATAATAAAAGCCAGAAGCCTTTAACATATTGGCATCTGGCTTTCTATAAATATATTACGCAATGGTAAACTTACTTAAAATTAGCCATAACGACCAGTAATATAATCTTCTGTAGCCTTTTGAGCTGGGTTAGTAAAGACTTGATTGGTTTCACCCATCTCTACCATATCACCAAGATACATATACACGGTATAATCAGATACACGAGCAGCCTGTTGCATATTATGAGTCACGATGGCTATGGTGTAATCATGCTTTAAATCTTCGATCAAATCTTCAATGGCACCAGTTGAAATAGGGTCTAATGCAGAAGTAGGTTCATCAAGTAATAAAACTTCTGGTTTAGTGGCAACCCCACGTGCGATACATAAACGCTGCTGCTGGCCACCTGATAAAGATAAACCTGAAGCTTTTAACTTGTCCTTAACTTCAGGCCAAAGGGCTGATTTCTTTAATGCCCATTCTACACGTTCATCTAATTCAGATTTGCTTAATTTTTCATATAAACGTACACCAAAAGCCACATTGTCATAGATAGACATAGGAAATGGCGTTGGCTTTTGAAACACCATACCGATACGTGCACGCAGTAAATTGACATCAATATTTTTATCTAAAATATTTTTATTGTCCAAATTAATTTGACCTTCAGCACGCATGCCAGGATACAAGTCATACATACGGTTAAAAGTACGCAATAACGTAGATTTACCACAGCCTGAAGGACCAATAAAGGCAGTAACCTTTCTCTCTGGAATATCAATATTAATATTTTTTAAAGCCTTAAAATCACCATAATAGAAGTTTAAATCGCGAACTTCCATTTTAGCTTTAGGCATATTAGCAGGCATATCAGCCAACGTCTGCTTATTAAAAGTAGCGGTATCTGGCTGAGCAATCTGAGACCCAGTGTTCATTGGTTTGCCTATTAAGCTATCTTCTGAAGTAGGTTTAGTCTTAATTTTGTCCACTGTTTTTTTCTCTACTGTATCTGTCATGATTTAGTCCTATTATTCCATACATTTGGGCTTATCTAAAAGGGCAATATTATTTTATTAATACTAGTGACTTTCTAGTGAATTTGTTCTTTACCACCGATTACCCGTGCAACTATGTTTAAGAGTAGAACTGTCATGGTGATTAATAATGCGGCAGCCCATGCTAAGGTATGCCAATTGTCATAAGGACTAGAAGTAAACTGGTAAATAGTATTTGGTAAGTTCGCCATAGCCTGATTCATATCAGTACTATAAAATGGATTATTGAAAGCTGTAAATAGCAATGGTGCTGTTTCACCAGCAATACGAGCAAACGCCAATAATACACCTGTAGTCAAACCTACGCTAGCAGCTTTCACTGTTACAGTAGTGACCAGTTTCCATTTGGGTGTGCCTAAGGCATAAGCTGCTTCGCGTAACGTATTTGGAACCAAGTCCAGCATATTCTCAGTAGTACGAACCACTACTGGAATTACAATTAATGCTAAAGCCAAGGAGCCGGCCCAACCTGAAAAGTGTTTACCTTGTACCATTAACGCATATATAAATAGACCAATTACGATAGAAGGTGCTGATAGTAAGATATCGTTCAAGAAGCGAGTGACCTTACCCAACCAACTACCTTGTGAGAACTCAGCCAAATAAATACCAGCCATCATTCCAATTGGTGCACCAATAAATAAGCCTGAAAAGGCCAACATAATCGAACCTATGATAGCATTACGCAAACCACCTTCAGCTTGTGGAGGCGGCGTATCAGCTAAAAACACTGGCATATCAATTAATGCCTGGAAACCTTCAATAAATAAAGTAATTAGGATCCAAGCTAACCAAAATAAACCAAATACCATTGCCGAAATTGCAAAACCCAAACCGAGTTGGTTTAGAAAACGACGTTTGTTATAAAGAGATCTATTATAACGGTCCTCAAACTTGCTACCTTGATGCGCACTTACTTCAGCTGATTGCATGAACAGTTTCTCCATTTCGCTAATCATTTAATTTGGTAAAGCCACAGTGAATAACTATTGACTTGACTATCTGGCTACCTTTAATAGTTAGCAAAATCATATATATTGTTTTTAATATGGTTAAATAAATTCACTTTAAGCGGCCATGAGCCGCTAAAAGATAAATATAAAAATTAAAATATTAACCTAAAAGTTCAGTAAGCTAATTAATTGCCTGCTCGTTTATCAATACGCATTAACATAAGTTTTGAGATTGATAATACGATAAAGGTGATAACAAACAATATTAGACCTAAATGTAGCAATGAAGATAAATGTAATTTACTACCAGCTTCTGCAAACTCGTTGGCCAAGGCCGAAGTAATAGTGACACCAGAAGTAAATAAACTTGGGCTGATATTATATGCGTTACCAATTAAGAAGGTCACAGCCATTGTTTCCCCAAGTGCACGACCTAAACCTAAGATTATTCCACCAACAACACCTGCTTTGGTATAAGGTAGAATAATCTTAAACATGACTTCCCATGTAGTAGCACCCATACCATAAGCCGACTCTTTAAGAAGAGCAGGTACGACTGAAAATACATCACGCATAGTGGCTGCGATAAAGGGAATAATCATAATTGCCAATACAAGCGAGGCTGTAAACATCCCTAAACCAATAGGTGCGCCTGTAAATAACTGACCAATAACTGGTATTGGGGCAATATGTTGAATGACCCATGGCTGAATATGAGCACTAAAGAAAGGAACAAATATAAATAGGCCCCACATGCCATATATTATAGAAGGGATGCCTGCTAATAACTCAATAGCAATGCCCAAAGGACGCTTTAAAAAAGCAGGGCATAATTCCGTTAAGAAAATGGCAATACCAAAACTTACCGGTACTGCAATTAAGATAGCAATAACCGAGGTAACAATAGTGCCATATATTGGCGCCAAAGCACCATATTTATCTTCTACAGTATTCCAGTCATTACTCGTGTAAAAGCCCAATCCAAATTCTTGGATACTGGGCCATGCACCAATAATTAATGAAACTAAAATACCGCCTAAAGATAACAATACCAGTATAGCAAAAGCTTTTGTAGCATTTACAAAAAGAAAATCATAACGCTTTTGCTTTGCTAACTGGGAATGTAGATCTGCCATGACAGCCTCATTATTAATTATTAAATAAAACTTTTCTCAGTGGCCTCAAAGGCTGTAAGGATTATTGTGCTGGGGTATAAACTGGCTTGCCATCTTTATCAACAACTTCATTCCACTTAGCTTTAAATAAAGCTACTGCTTTATCAGAGAATGGTACAAAGTCTAGATCCATAGCGTCTTGATCACCACGAGTATAAGCCCAATCAAAGAAGTTCAACACGCCAGCCACTTTTTGTGGGTTTTCAGGATGCTTATGAACCAAGATGAACGTAGCTGCAGCAATTGGCCAAGCTTGATCTGTCTCTGAATTAGTAATAACTTTATAGAAACCTTCTTGTTTTGACCAGTCAATGTCACCAGCTGCAGCAAACGTTTCAGCAGAAGGCTGAACGATATTACCAGCAGCATTTTTCATAGCAGCGTAAGACATTTTGTTTTGTTTAGCATAAGCATACTCAACATAGCCAATTGAATTTGGCATACGGCTTACATTGCTTGCTACGCCTTCGTTACCTTTACCGCCTACGCCAGAACCTGATGTTGGCCACTGTACAGTTTTATCCACACCAATTTTTTCTTTCCACTCTGGTGATACTTTGGCTAGATAATCAGTAAAGTTAAAAGTAGTACCTGAACCGTCTGAGCGGAATACTGTAGTGATTGGCGCATCTGGAAGAGTAAGATCAGGGTTTAATGCAGTAATTGCAGGATCATTCCATTTAGTGATTTTTCCTAGATAGATGTTGGCTAAAGTTTCGCCATCTAATTTAAGATCACCAGGCTTAACGCCTTCAACATTAATTACAGGAACCACACCCCCAATAACGGTTGGGAACTGGATAAGATCTTCTTTAGCTAACTCTTCTGGAGTCATAGGCGCATCTGATGCACCAAAGTCTACAGTCTTAGAAATGATTTGCTTAATACCGCCAGAAGAACCAATTGATTGATAGTTAACTTGGCCTTTGGTTTCTTTATTATAGTCAGATGACCACTTAACATAGATAGGCTGTGGGAATGACGCGCCGGCACCAGTGATGTTCATTTCAACACCTTCAGCAGATTTGAACTCACCTTGTGGAGTTGTAGTTGCTGAACCTGCTGGTGCACTAGTATTAGCATCTGCTGCTGTAGTATCATCAATCTTCGCTGTATCATCTTTCGATTTATTACAAGCGGTTAAGGTAAGTACGCTGGCTACGGCCACAGCTAACAATGAATAACGCATGGTTTCTCCTAAGAAGTTATAAGTTTTATAAGTGCAGATTTATAATGAAAAAATCTGATTATTGTACACTAAAGGTTTTTGAGTACCGTGCATCAAGATACCCTATATTGGAATGAAACTATTTTGACGTCTAAATATGACAGTTTGATGAAATAAAAATGTGTTTGTAAGAAACTAGTAACCTTTTTAGACACTGTTGTAGACGAAGTGTTAATAATTACAGGTATTTAGAGAGAATCTATACTTAATCTTACAGTTATAATATTTACATTTTCTTTACCTATTAGAAAGATAACTTAAACGATTGACCTGTAAACTACGCCTTCGATGTCTTGGTACAGACAATTTTTATTTTGATTTCAGCAATAGCCAGTTCTAATAGGGACCTGCTGTGTTACCAAAATCTTATTGCCATCATTTGTTCCAACCATTTATTTAATACAGGTATAACCTATGAGAAAATTTTTATTA
>NZ_JAGLBC010000057.1 GCF_018260395.1 Psychrobacter sp. | reverse complement strand
AAAGCACAAAAAGCAATCTATATAAAATTTATTTTAAAATAAATTAAGTTAAATAATCTTTTATATGTTTATTTAATAATCTAATTATATAATCAACTATCCAACCATTTAAGTCATACCGATAGCTTGATGACACGCTTTAGCTAAGTAAGAATCGATACTGTCTTGATTAACAAGCCATTTTAGGTAGCTTGCGCCTTCCGAGGTAACTGCTATATCTGCAATTGCCTGTCCTTTATACTTACCGAAGCTTAAATGAGTCGGTACTCGCGCCTTTTGACTAAATTGATATAAACTCTCTATGTCACTTATTGAGTGGCCTTTTTCATTAGCCAAATCAATCAAGCTACTTAATATTAGCTGAGTGAAATGTATGTCATTAATGGCAGCATGTGCATATTTAGCATTTTCACGGGCAATTCTACGGTGGAAATAATATAACAAAGCCACTAAAGTGTGGCTCTCCAAGGAGGGAAGTAAAAAATTAGACATGGCCTTAGTGCAAATAAGCTTAGGGGTGTGTTTGACCCCAGCATTTTTCAATACCTGCATATCAAAGTCTATATTATGACCAATCAAATACAGCACATTGCTAGGGAGTTTGAAATCAGTATGCGGGGTTTCATGAGCAACATCTTCATCGCAAATATGAGAGGTAGCCATAGAGCCTAAACTAATGGGTTTTAAGGGATTGAAACGTTTGTCTCTAGGAGCTTGTAAAACTTGGACTTGGCCATTAACGATATCTATGATCGAATATGCCGCTTCAGTCATATGCGGATCTACCAGCCCTGTGGTTTCTGTATCTAATATATAAGTAGTCATAAACTAAGCCTCAGAAAGATTTAAAACATTATAATTATAAATAGAGTTAAGGTAATAAAATTATTAGTATTTTAAAGTTTATGATTTTGCTAATAAGCCTTATCAAATCATTAAAAAACTGCATTAAATCCTATTTATGTTGATTATTTAGCAAAGCTTACTTTGTATTATTCATATGTAGTAGCCTAACTATGAGAATAACTATTTAATCAATTTTAGTAAAAAGTTCTAATATAACAAGTGCAACAGTGCTATGAATAATAGTTATTTATAATACGATAAATTAGCTATTATTCTATCTTAAGACCAATCATATTAGAGAGTAAAGTATGAAAAAACAAATTAGCGAGCTTGAGCAACAGCGATTCAATTATTTAATAAATAAACAATACGATGAGTTTGCTGCTATGTGTGATGCAGATTTGCAATATGTTCACAGCATTGGTGCTATAGATAACTTATCATCATATATACAGAAGCTTAATTCAGGATATTATGTATATAAACATATTAATTTTGATATTAGTAAAGTCATCGATATGCACGAATATGTATTGGTTACCGGTAATTTTTATGCAGATGTAATGCTTGATGGCAAACCTATCTCATTAAAAAATCGCGCTATTTCAATTTGGAAAAAACAGGGTGATAAGTTTAAATTCTTTATGTACCAAGGTACGCCTTTTAACGACTAATTTGGAATTTTAATAAAGTACGAATTATGACTTATTTATATTGAAGATTTCTTTGATATTGTTAACGACTATAACTACAGATGATAAAACCATTATAAAAAGGATATAAAATGAATACTGCTAAATCGCTAAAAATTGCCCTAATTATTGGCAGCCTTCGAAAAGATTCGGTCAATCGTAAGTTCGCGGAATATATGGTCTCACAAATGCCAGAATATGTGAACGTGGTTGAGTGCCGTATTGATGATTTGCCGCATTTTAATGAAGATATCGATACAGATACACCGCCTGATAGCTACACTCGTATTAGAGAACAAGTCAAAGATGCTGATGCGCTATTAATTGTTAGTCCTGAATACAATCGTTCTATCCCAGGTGGTCTAAAAAATGCACTGGATGTTTTATCAAGACCATACAATAACAGTGTTCTAACAGGTAGAAAAACTGCTTTTGTTACCGCTTCACCTAGTTCTTATGGTGGTAGAAGCTGCGGCTTTGATTTACGTAAAACTATGCTTCCTTTTCAAGCTCCGGTATTAATGGCTCCAGAAATTTATTTAAGCAATGCTTACGATGCTTTAGATGAACAAGGTAATTTTACCAGTGAGCGCACTCAGAAATACTTGAAAAAATTTGTTGATGCCTTGATTGAATTCGCTAAAAGCTAAAAAGTTAATAAATTATTTTATTAGCATTAATTATTGAAATGTTCTTTTTTTTAATGCTCAAAGTAACTGATAAAAAACTTATATCTATAAATTAAAAAAATTTTAGAACATAATTTTTTGACAGGGCTTGCCGAGATGAGTAAGCCTTTTTTTAGTAAAGTCTGAAACCATGCACTTAGTAATCCACAAGTTAATAAATCGTATATTTAATAACAAGTTTTTCAGATAAGATAAGTATGAATTTAAGTCTATCATTTTAACGCTAAGTAAAATTTATAAGAGAGCGATAATGTCAAATTCCATACATGAAGAGCAGCACTTAAGTGACAGAAATAATTGGCTTAGAGCAGCTGTTCTAGGTGCTAACGATGGCCTGATTTCAACAGCAAGTTTATTGGTAGGAATTGCGGCCGCCAATCAAAGCCACCAAGCTTTGTTATTAACAGGGTTTGCAGCGCTAACTGCAGGTGCCTTGTCAATGGCAGCAGGTGAATATATTTCGGTATCTTCTCAAGCTGATACTGAAAAAGCTGACCTAAAAAAAGAAATGTATGAGCTACATCATAATCCAGAACGTGAATTATTAGAATTGACTAGAATATACGAGCGGCGAGGGCTTGATCCAGCGCTGGCGAGCCAAGTGGCAAAAGCACTGACCGATAATGATGCTTTAGAGGCGCATGCTAGAGATGAAATTGGAATTACTGAGATTAGTCAAGCCAATCCTTTACAAGCAGCTCTGGCTTCTGCCTTGTCCTTTATAGCAGGCGGTGTCATACCAGTAGTAGGTATATTTATATTCCCTACTAATAAACTAACTTATGCTTTGGTTGCTTTAACAATACTTGGGTTAATGTTATTAGGTGTGATGTCTGCACGCTTAGGTGGAGCACCTGTCTTACCGGCAACCACTAGAGTTGTACTTTGGGGCGTGTTAGCTATGGCAGCAACATTTATCATTGGTAATATTTTTGGTGTATCAGTATAAGATTTGCAAAAACGATTCTACCTATTAAAATAAAATAGCTCAAAAATAGATACACAGAACTTTGTCACTTAATAGCTTTAATGCTATATGTAGGTTCAATGTATTCAAGTTTTTTTGGTTTGAATTTAAGAAATACATAACTTCTTATACCTTGAACCAGCGCTAAAATTGACGTTGAATACATTAGTGGCAAGGCAAGCTTATAATCATTACCATCAATAAAAACAACCAAACAGGACAACACTAGTATTGTAAGAGTGAATATATTTAATTGCGCTCTTAATCCAACTAGCCACTTCATAGTAATAACTACAGCTCCCACACCAATAGCTATTCCCAATGCAGCTCCAACTAAAACATCTATTGGCCAGTGAACACCAATCAACACTCGGCTAAGACCGACCAATGTCGCTACAAACATTGCAGAATATTTAAAAAATTGGTTTTTAAAGTAGCAAAAACAAATACTCGCCATTGAAAAAGCTGTAAGTGTGTGACCTGATGGGAAGCTACCTGCTTTGTGAGAGGGGCCTATTAAATTAAATATTTCTGGGTCAAGAATGGCAGGTGGTCGATCAAATCCAAAGTAGTCTTTAAAAAAGTTTGATAGGAATGCACAGACAATACTTGCAAATAATACTGTCCATAATAGTTGCGTATTTCTAGGTGCAAATAGTAGAACCAAAGGCAACAGTAAAGCGCCATCCCCAAATACCGTTATATTTTGTAGCAGAAATTCAGGTAAATAAGGTGTCAGACCGTTTATTTCAATAAAGCCTGCGTGATATCCGCCAGTGATATAGGTTATAAACGCAACGAAAATCAGCAAACCAAAAAAAATAATCAATTTACCAATATCATGTTTAGGTATGCAAAGCTCTTGAGCTCGATAGTAATGAATGATATCTAAATAGTTATTACGAATAAGATTAAACTGTAAATTCATTACTTAAGCTCTTTATGGGTTCATTAGGACTTAAGTATAAATCATGAATGATTAAGGTTATGTTAAGAGCAAATAAATTATTTAAAAATATTTTCAAAGTGTCGAAGGCGTTTTAGTCCAAGCATTTATGGCAAAGATAAAGGTAATATAGATTTTACTTAAAGGATAGGAATAGCAATATTTAATTATTTTAATTCTTCAATAAGAACCTGCATCTCTTTAATTGCACGCTGCTGTGCCTCAATTATGTCATCTGCTAGCTTCTGAACTCTGGGGTCTTCAATTAGTTGCCAGATATTAGCGGTTTTAAGCTGGTCAAAAATTAACGCGCTATCATTCAAATCACTGTCAACCAAAACTCTATCAAATTTGCCTAATCTTGAATAGAGATTCATAGACAAGTGATTGAATATCCTTTATATTTTAACCATAGTCGTGCCTCAAGTGACAATAGTGCTTATTGTTTTAAACTGTTGTCTAATGCATTATTTCAATTCTTTAACTAATAGAGCCAATACTATGACCACATCTAACGAATCCTGTTCGAACAACACCCATTCTAAAGCTATCTCTTTAATAGGGGCACCCACCGATATTGGCGCTGGCATGCGTGGCGTAAGCATGGGGCCAGAAGCCTTACGGGTTGCTGGCATTGCAGCGGCGCTCATGGGGCATGGACTTGATGTTAAAGATTGCCGTAATTTACAGGGACCGGCAAATCCATGGCAACCGCCGGTGAATGGCTATCGTCATTTGCCTGAGGCCATTGAGTGGAATCAATTGGTGCATGATGCGGTTTATGACGAATTAAACATTGGCCGCTTGCCAATATTAATGGGGGGCGACCATTCTCTTGCGCTTGGCTCTATCTCGGCCATCGCCCGCTATTGCCGTAAGGTGAATAAAACGTTGCGAGTCATCTGGCTAGATGCTCATACCGATTTTAACACCGCTGCCATGACGCCATCAGGTAATATTCACGGTATGCCAGTGGCCTCACTGTGCGGCTATGGAGCACCAGCATTGATTGAAATGAGTGGTCAAGTTCCTGCTATTTTGCCTGAAGTGGTGCGCCAAATTGGTATTCGTAGTGTCGACGCCGAGGAAAAGCGCTTTGTTCACGAGCAAGGTTTGCAGGTGTATGACATGCGCTACATTGATGAAAATGGCATGAAACACACTATGGAGCAGGCACTAGTGGGTATGGATGCTAATACTCATTTGCATGTTAGTTTTGATGTCGATTTTCTTGACCCATCTATCGCCCCAGCCGTTGGCACCACCGTTATGGGCGGCCCCACCTATCGTGAGGCGCAGTTATGTATGGAGATGATAGCCGATACTGGTTTAATTGCCTCATTAGATATTATGGAATTAAATCCAGCACTCGATGAACAAAACCGCACCGCTGTTATTGCCGTTGATTTGGTAGAGTCGCTGTTTGGTAAATCGACCTTAATGCGAGATTAGAGCTTATTGCCGTAGGCAAAAGGCTGCACAGGCTAGATAGGCTTGGCAAACGGTCGGTTAATGTTTTTTGAGTAAGCCATCTCTGTTTGGTGCTTTATACCCAGTTGGTCTAGCAGGTGTGGACTAATCCTAATATAGGTAGTTATGTAGTTATAAAGTATAGTGGGTGATACAAATGCACTTATTGCATCTATTTTATGATGTAGGCACACAAACAGAGAGTGTTATGAATTTAATACGGGTCGATTTAAATTTATTATCAAATTGAGACAGTTTATCTTAGTTGATAGAAAGCATAGGCTGAGCTTAAGCTTGATTTTTAGTATTGAAAAAATCACCAACACTCTAAAGTATTAGCAACTATGAGGCTACAGCATAGAACTAGAAGTGCCTGCAAGAAGTAGTATATTTAAACCAAAAACCTTTGGGTTAACAAAACCCAGTAGGCGGCACCGATAGGAATGTTGCTGTCATCGAAATCATAATTTGGGTTATGGATAGAGCAAGCACCGTGGCCCCCCGTAGCTTCATTGCCATTGCCAATAAATAAATAACACCCTGGCACTTCCTCTAATAAAAAGGCAAAGTCTTCACTGGTAGTCAATGGCTTTATATCGGTGAGTGTGTTCTCTTCCCCAATCAACTCTTGGGCTACCTTGTAAGCAAATTGGGTTTGCTGAGCATCATTCATGAGCACAGGATAATGAGTGACGAAATCAAAACTAGCGGTTACACCATAAGCAGCTGCTTGATGATTTACCATCTCTTGTATACGGCTTATTAATGTTGCGTGAGAGTCAGGGTCTAAGCTTCGAATATTTAACTTCAATACAGCTGTATCTGGGATGACATTATCTGTATGACCAGAATTAAACGCCCCGACCGTAATCACCCCCGTTTTTAATGGATCAATATTACGAGAAACAATAGTCTGTAAACCCATAATTATAGACGCACCTGCAACCACAGGATCACATGCCAAATGCGGCATTGCTCCATGTCCACCGTTGCCATGCAACGTCACATCTATACGATCTCCTGATGCCATCAATGCCTGTTCGTTGAAACAAAGCTGACCTGGCTTATAGCCTGGCATATTGTGTATACCAAAAATTGCATCGCAAGGGAACTTATCAAATAACCCTTCATCTATCATTCGTTTTGCCCCTGCAAGCCCTTCTTCAGCGGGTTGAAATATTAAATTAAGGGTGCCATTAAAGTCGGCTTTTAGTGCTAAATACTCGGCTGCGGCCAATAGCATAGTGGTATGTCCATCATGCCCGCAGGCGTGCATTTTTCCATCATGTTTGCTGGCGTAGGGTAAACCAGTAACCTCAGATAAGGGTAATGCATCCATATCGGCTCGCAACCCTAAGGTTCGGTTACCATTGCCTTTTTTAATTTGACCGACCACACCTGTACCACCTAAACCTCGAGTAACTGTATAACCCCAAGCTTCAAGATTTTTTGCCACTAAATCACTGGTACGAAATTCTTCATAGCCCAGTTCAGGATGTTGATGTATGTCATGACGGATTTTGACAAACTTATCTGCCGTTTGCGCTAATTCAACGAGCAAAGGGTGCTTAATCATATTAACTCTCCACGAAATATATATTGGCAGTATTAAAAGCTTAGTTAGTTAATGGCATAGTTATTTTATGGCTTAATTAGCGTATAACTTGATTAGTTTATGACTAGGTTAATTTATTACAAGTTTAGTTTATGGCATAGAAGTTAAGGGTTTAACTATTTTATGGCCTAAGAGTATTAATAAGCTAGTTATTTCAAAGCCTTATTACCAGTTTCTTCCATAAACCAAACAGCAACTATAGATAATAAAACGATAAACATCATATACCAAGCTGGAGAAACAGGGTTACCTGTACTTTGAATAAGCCAAGCAATAACAGGCTGGGTTGTGCTACCAAAGATAACAGCCACGCCAGCATAGGCAACTGAAAGGCCGGTGGCACGAATTTTTCTATCAAATAATTCAGGGACAGTGACCAAACAGGCGCCGCCACTTAATGCCGTGAATCCAGTCAGAACAAAGGTTGTCACCATTAGGGATGACAATCCAATATGATTTACCAAGTAATTAAAGAAGGGATAGGATATTAGGACCAATACAATCCGAGGCCATAACATAAGATTTTTTCTACCAAATTTATCACTTAGCCAACCGCCTAATACTGAGAACATTAATATGGCAATACCAGAAACCAATGTGGCTGACATTGAGATGGCAGGACTGAGTTTTAAGGTGGTTGTCGCATAAGTATTCATATAAATAGAGATATAAAGGGGCACAGTAATACCAGCAATTGCCCAAAATGCTATAAAAATTTTACGCCAAAAGTCACCTGTTTTTACAACGGCAGGCACGTAGGATTTTTTTGTCTTTATGGAGTCAGCTTTGTTTGCAGAAGAATGAACGGTATTATCAGACGAAGCGACTGTATGTTCATGCAAGGTCTCAACCATATTGTTACGCAGATACAATGCAATCGGAATCAGTAAAAGCGTCAAGAAAAAGGGTATCCGCCAACCCCAAGCGAACATATCTTCAGTACTTAAAGATAATATTAGTATTATCCCAAAAGCACCTGCCATAATTGCTGCGAAACCTTGACACGCTAGTTGCCAACTTCCAAACAACCCACGTTTATGCGAAGGTGCACTTTCTATTAAGAAGGCCGATGAGGGGCCTACCTCACCCCCTAATCCAAATCCTTGTAATAAACGACACGTTAATACAATAATCGGGGCAGCAATACCAATACTGGCATATGAAGGTGTCAAAGCCAGCCCTATGGTACCTACTGTGATAAAAAGAATCGTGAGTAACAGGGCAATTTTACGCCCTTTACGGTCAGCTACGATACCTAAGACTATGCTACCGAGTGGACGAGTTATAAATCCAATGCCGAATACCGCCAATGATAACAATAAACTGATGAAGGGATCGTCAGAAGGAAAAAAGGCTTTACCAATATAAACCGCAAAAAACGCATAGAGCACAAAATCATAAAATTCTAAAGCACTACCAATAACGGCTGCGGTAACAATTTTTTTTGAATTAGGGCTGTTGGGTAAACGGCTAGATACAATGGTTGACATAATTTATTCCTTTAAAATAAAAACTTCATGTAACAATGAGTGAAACTAGCAATATCTAATTTTGTAGAACCTATGCTATTACTAGTTTATATTTCACTCACAACTTAATGTCATGCATTCACCAAGGTATAAAAGTCATTTTAGTGATAACAAATAACGTTTATATTTCATTAAATACGCCGATTTTTTTATTGATTTGCTAAATAGGGCGATCAAATAGCTACCAACTAATAACTAAAGGCGAAAAAGTCTTGGTTTAAGTTACCGCAGCACGAACCTGAAACTTCTCATTTTTCCATTCTTCGTTTTGCATGACCTTCTTAAGTTCTTGTACCGCCGTCCAAATATCTTCATAACTTAGGTATAAGGGTGTAATACCGAATCTTAAAACTTCAGGCTCACGATAATCCCCAATCACACCACGAGCAATCAATGCTTGAATAATTGCATAGCCCTCTTTATGAGCAAAACTAACATGACTGCCACGGAAATGGTGGTCTTTAGGGGTAATCAACTCTAAGCCAAATTCGCCGCATTCTTGAGCGACCAAATCCATAAATAAGTCTGTTAATTTAAGCGACTTTTTGCGTATCTCTTGCATTGAAGTAGCCAAAAAGATATCCAATCCACATTCAATCAAGCTCATTGAAACAATGCTTTGAGTACCGCATAAAAAGCGGCGTATCCCTTCAGCAGGCTCATAACT
Source organism: Psychrobacter sp. (assembly GCF_018260395.1). Lineage (GTDB taxonomy): Bacteria > Pseudomonadota > Gammaproteobacteria > Pseudomonadales > Moraxellaceae > Psychrobacter. The sequence goes on along the minus strand of NZ_JAGLBC010000057.1, from coordinate 3,918 downwards.
GTCTGCCATCGCAAAGGGTTGCTTATGACTCCACCAACCTGCAAGCGGTTGCCAGAATTTATTTTGATGCTTTGCATTTACCCAAGCAAAGGCAGGGGAGCCTGGACCACCATTTAGATATTTATAAGTACAGCCAATAGCAAAGTCACTATTTGTGTTATTCAAGTCTATCGGCACCGCCCCAATTGAATGAGATAAATCCCAAATTACCATTGATCCATGCTTATGGATAAGCTGGTTGGATTTTTCCATATCGAATAGATAACCGTTGCGGTAATTTACTTGCGATAACACAGTCACTGCTACTTTATGGTTAGTCAATACCTTTTTCAAATCATCAGGACTTTCAAGCATGACTAACTCATAACCTTGATTAACATAGTCAATAAACCCTTGAACGATATAAATATCGGTTGGAAAGACATCTCTTTCTACAATAATAGCTTTATGGTCAGGAGCAACTTCAGCTTGATTTTTAATAGCCGCTGCCAATACTTTAAATAAATTGACACTGGTAGAATCTGAAACTACAGCCTCATTAGGATTTGCACCCATTAATGGCGCAATCTTATCTCCAAGCCGAGTTGCTAAACCCCACCAGTCCGCTTTATTCCAGCTATTAATAAGATCTACCCCCCATTCTTTTGAAATGACTTGCTCAGCTTTTGCTAGGGCAGTTTTAGGCTTTGCGCCCAGAGAATTACCGTCAAGATAGATAACACCAGAAGGTAATAAAAATTCATCTTTAAATTTTGCAAGAGGGTCTTCGTTATCCCATGCAGTGCATTGTTCTAATATAATCATGTTCAGTAACTCCTTATGATAATTAAGATACGTTAATTAATAATAGCATTAAAAAATTGGTAAAATTTCCTATTCTTATACTTGATATTATTATTAATTAGGATAAGATTCTAATTAAAACGAATAAATCAAGATGATATTTAATAATGAACATTGATGCGATAGACCACAAAATTTTAAAACATTTAGAGCAAAATGCCCGTTTAAGTCATCAAGAGTTGGCTGAGCTGGTGAATTTATCGTCCTCTGCTTGTCATCGGCGAGTAAAAATATTAGAAAAGAATGGGGTGATAGAAGGGTATCAGGCTAAACTTAATTACGAAAAATTAGGAATGAAGTTTTTTGCTATTGTAGAAATTAAGCTGACGCAACTTACCGAAGCGGATCATTTACATATGATTAAGCAAATTAGTTTGTTTGAAGAAGTGATTAATGCTTATATTGTGACAGGCGAATCTAACTATATTTTATATATCATGACTGAAGATTTAAATTCATTTTCAAATTTCGTAATAAATAAGCTAAATAAGGTTAAATGTATTATGAGTATTAATTCAAAGATTATTTTGGATAAAGTGATTCAGAAATAACACTTTAAATTTGAGTTATCTGAGGTTTATTGCGATAGTATTTTCAATATATATTATGGTGTTTAATCGGTTTTTTAGCTAGGATTCCTATGTGGGGTTAACTTTTACCCTATTTTCATCTACAACTCAAAACATATAACGTTTAATCTATATTTAAAGGAAGTTAACATGTCTCGATTATTTGCTATTGGAGATATTCATGGCTGTCTTAGGTTATTAATTCGATTACTTGATGCCATTGTTCCTGATATAGACGATTGCATTATATTTTTAGGTGATTTAATAGATAGAGGTGAAGACAGTAAGGGCGTCATTGACCGTATTATCTCTTTATCAAATACATGCCAAGTGTTTGTCATTATGGGTAATCATGAAGAAATGATGCTCATTAGTATGAGCGATGCTGAAACATGTCATCTATGGATTGGCTATGGCGGTGAGCAGGCTTTAGACTCTTTTGGACTCCCTGCAACGTTCGAGGGTGCACAGCAAGTGCCTCTCAAATACCAACAATGGCTCAATAATCTACATCCCTATATCGAAACTAAAGATTTCATTTTTTGTCATGGTTCTCCGCATCCAAATAAGTCTATAGATAATCAGGATGACGCTATTCGTTGGCGCAAGCTTGATTTAAATGATGCACCTCATGTTTCTGGTAAGACGGTTATCTGCGGCCATAGCGAACAGCTTGATGGCGATATTTGGCAACAACCTCATCTAATTTGTATTGATACTTTTGCTTATGGTGGCGGTAATCTCACAGCATTAGAGGTTATTGACCAACATACTATGCGAGCGTGGCAAGTGAATAAAGATAGCAAGGAGGTTAAGATCAGCGATATTGTACATTCAATAAAGAGTAGACCTGTCACGCTTTGAATATTGTCCAAATTTATAGCAGGTTATGTTTGTACTATAGTTTGTATTTAATATAACTTAATGCGGCTTATCCTATTATTTAATTGAATAAATGTGGAAAGCTAATCTAACATAGGCTTACATAGCGTCCTTATTTACTGCACATTTTAGACCTAAGATGGTTATCAAGTTGAAGGATAAAGCGTAATCTTTAACTTAAAACCAAACGTTTAAAATAAACTATCAAAAGGTATTGAAATGAGAAACACAATGATGAAGTCAAAGGTAAAATCAACAATTTTAGCATTAGGCTTAGTATTGGCAGCAACAGGTGCTAATGCAGCTTCAGGCGAGTCGCAAAACCATAACGGTCAGCAACGTGGTCAACCGCCTTCAGCTACTGAGATGTTTGCCAAAATGGATGTCAACAATGACAATAAAATAGCACAAAGTGAAGTCAAAGGTCCTTTAAGAAAACACTTTACGCAAATAGACAGTAATAACGACGGTTTCATTACCCAAGCTGAATTAGAGGCCAATAAACCAAGCGGTAACATGAAGCGTGGCGGACAACAAAATGATAAACCGCCATCAGCAACTGCGATATTCGCTAAGATGGATGCTAATAAGGACAACAAACTATCGCAAAGTGAAGTCAAAGGCCCTTTAAGTCGACATTTTACGCAAGTAGATATTAATAACGACGGTTATATTACCCAAGTAGAATTGGAAAATTCGCCAAAACCTGAACGTCAACGACACAGCTAGGTCATAGTTGTTATTATTACAATAGCTATCGTCTCTTGCTAGAATAAAACTCAGACTAATAGGTTAGTCTGAGTTTTAGGCTTGATCCATACTTTAGCAAACTTGACGATTAGATGATAAAACTTAACTTGGTAATAACATGGTCAACAAGCTAAAAAAACTTACTGACTTTTCTGCGTCATTATCTATACAAAGGCGATTGCAATTATATTTTGTTTGCTTTGCCATGTTTTTACTATTGACTACCACTGCATTGGTCAATCACCAGGTTCAATCTGATTTCACTACCTATCTTAATGCTGAGAAACGTCAAAGTTTGGATGCGTTAGCTGAAAACGTGCAGCAAAATTATGCAACCGACCCTGTTAAATGGCAAAAATTTATTAGCCAGCCTGATGTCTATACAAAAGCAATAAATGAAGCCTTTGCCAGTTTTACAAGACGAGATTTTATTAATGAACCAAACAGACCTTTACCGCCACACTTAGGTAAGCCACCCCTTGATAGGGGCGAAAAGCGTACGTCGGAAGGTTTAGAGGTTACAGGTAAGCCGAATAATTTGGTTAATCAACAGCACTTTTCACCTCCGAAACCCCTCAGAGACCATGTGCCACAACGTCGCCTTAATGAACCGCCCATTTTACCCGTATCGCTGGTGGATAATGAAAATAATCTAATCTTCGGTCGTAGTATCGGTAACAGTGACACACATTTTCTTAGTCCCGTAACAGACAGCTCGGGTAATGTTATCGCCACTTTTGTTTTACCAAAAAATAGTGAATTTAGTAGCCTGCAGCAGCAAGCTTATTTGGACTCTTTAAAACGAACGTTATGGATTATATTGGTAATCACCCCAAAAAATAATAACACCTAAAAGTAGAAACTAACTGCTAAA
>NZ_JAGLBC010000056.1 GCF_018260395.1 Psychrobacter sp. | reverse complement strand
TATTTTAATCGTATTCGTTTTTATCTCTTAAAGTATATAAATCGACTGTTAAGACAAGTTAAATCATCTTTTATAGGTCATAAATATTCCAATTTACAACTATAAGAACAATAGTGGTGCAATTTCATTAAGTTTATGTTGGCACAAATATTGAAACATAATTAACAGTTAGTAACCTATCATTACTTCAGCTTACATAGCTGTTATTTTACTCATGGAGAAACACATGTCTTTATTCGCCACTGTTCCAGTCGTCGCAAACCGTTCTACAGATTCTAAAATATCTTCACGCCTATCTGTATTAGCTGTGGCAATAGTTGGAAGCTTGAGCCTTATTGGGTGCCAAAAACCAGCAGAAACCAAAAGTGAGACAGCACCAGCAGAAACCAAAACTGAAACGACAACTGAAACTAAGACCACGCCGGCCTCTAATGGCGATACCATTAAAGTAGGTATCTTGCACTCTTTATCTGGCACCATGGCCATTTCAGAGACGTCGTTAAAAGACACAGCACTTATGACCATTGAAGAAATTAACGCCAATGGCGGTGTATTGGGTAAGCAACTTGAGCCTGTGGTTGTAGATCCTGCATCAGATTGGCCATTGTTTGCAGAAAAAGCTCGCCAGCTTTTAACCCAAGACAAAGTAGCCGTTATTTTTGGTGGTTGGACCTCCGTATCACGAAAATCAGTACTGCCGGTTGTTGAAGAGTTAAACGGTTTGATGTTCTACCCAGTACAGTATGAAGGTCAAGAGCAGTCAAAAAATATCTTCTATACTGGTGCTGCGCCTAACCAACAAGCCATTCCAGCGGTAGAATATCTAATGAGTCCAGAGGGCGGTAAAGCTGAGCGTTTTGTATTGCTAGGTACCGATTATGTTTATCCTCGTACCACCAATCAGATTTTAAAGGCTTTCTTAAAATCTAAAGGCGTGGCTGATGCCGATATCATGGAAGAGTACACGCCATTTGGCTTTAGTAACTATCAGACTATCGTATCAAACGTGAAAAAGTTCTCAACGGGCAAAAAGACAGCGGTAATCTCTACCATTAATGGTGATTCAAACGTGCCATTTTACCGTGAGCTTGCCAACCAAGGTATCAAATCTTCTGACATTCCAGTAATGGCATTCTCAGTAGGGGAAGAAGAATTACGCGGCATTGACACTAGCTTACTACAAGGTCATTTGGCAGCATGGAACTATTTCATGTCGGTTAAAAACCCAGTCAATAGTGACTTTACCAAAAAATATAAAAAGTACGCGCTTGATCATAAACTTCCAAATGCCGATAAAGTTGTGACAAATGATCCTATGGAAGCGACGTATGTTGGTATCAATATGTGGAAACAAGCAGTTGAAAAAGCAGGCACGACTGATGTTGATAAAGTACGTATCAGTATGGGCGGTCAAACGTTCAATGCTCCTTCTGGTTACACCCTAAAAATGGATGAAGAAAACCATCACTTATGGAAACCTGTGATGATTGGTCAGATTCGTGCTGATGGTCAGTTCGATGTGATCAGTAAGACACCAGATGTTATCCGCGCTGAGCCTTGGAGTAAATACATCCCTAAATAGCGGTTAGCTGTCTAAGGATTAGTAATAATTAACTGTTTGGCAACCTGTCCTTTAGATATTTATAAAGGTAGGCAAAAAAGCCTTAATAATCCTAGCCCTACTTCTACAACATTAAAAGAGAATTGGACCTCATGGCCATTCTCTTTTATATCAATAACCCTCCCCTATAAGTTGATTTAAAATCACTAAGGAGCCGAAAATGATGCCTATGCTTAATTCACATTCAATACGCCGGCAGCGCTTAGTTACAGATGCCGTAGTGACTAATACCAACGCACAATGTAAGGTAGAACAGCAAGATAACGTAGAACATCAACACCATAAAGCCGCTATTTATAAACAAGGGTTATTGCCACACTTTATGAACCTTTGTTTATGGGTGGCCACGTTATTAACTATCACTATTTTATTAGTGCTACCAGCGCAGGCTCAAACAGCGTCTGTTACCCAAACTAATACTCCTTCTGAGCCTGCCAATACTGTGGCGATCACCTCTCAAGTTGCCAATGCGCCAGACAATACTTTGGCTGATCAAAACGATCAATCGCTAACTACCCCAGCAACTTTAAATAATGCCACCACCGTTACTGAAGTAACCTCAAATTCCAACGCTTTAGACCCTATCCAACAATTTGTCGCTGGTGACTTTAATAAACGACAAACCATGCTTAATCATTGGCCAGGATCCGTAGAAAGCCTAGATACTTTGGTTGAATTAATCAGTAAAGATGAGTTATACCAGGGTAATAATGGTCAGACCTATTTGCTCAATAGTGAAGATCAGCTTTTTACCTATCCAGATAAAAAAGAGACCGCAGATTGGCCTAGTGATTTATCGCAAGTCACTTTGACGAGCACATTGCGCTCAGCACTTATCTTTGGTCAAGCCAAAGTAAAATTAGCTTCAGATCAGCCTGCACAGCGATTAAAAGCAGTTGATATCTTGTCTGACAACATTGATCAAGTAGATCCTGCCCTTATCAGTGATGCAACAGCTAAAGAAAGCAATAAAAAAGTGCTCGCTGCCTTAAGTGCGCTACAAGCTCGTATTGATTTTAAAACTGGTGATACGGCTACAAAGATTAAAGCTTTAAATCAACTAGCAGACAGTGATAATCCACAAGTTTTGGTTGATATAGAGTCATCATTAGCTGCTGGTAACTTAGATCCTGCTTTAAAAACTGCCTTAACCAGCGCCCAAAGTAGTGTTGCTAATCGCATCAAAATAAGTACTTGGACCGGACACTTATTTACCGGTATGAGTACCGCTAGTATTCTTTTGCTAGCTGCTCTTGGTCTTGCCATTACCTTTGGTTTGCTAGGTGTCATTAACATGGCCCATGGTGAGCTGATTATGATTGGCGCCTACTCTACTTATGTGGTTCAAAACTTATTTAAAACCTACCTTCCCGATATGTTAGGTTGGTATCTTGTCGCTGCTATACCTGCTGCCTTTTTAGTCAGTGCCATTATCGGTATGATTATCGAGCGCGTTGTGATTCGCCCCTTATATGGTCGTGAGCTTGAAACGTTACTGGCAACCTTTGGTGTCAGTTTAATACTTATGCAATTAGTGCGTATGATTTTTGGTGCTCAGAACGTGGAAGTCAGTAACGTTGACTGGCTAAGCGGCGCCTATCAAGTTTCAGCCAGCCTATCGTTACCCTATAACCGTATCGCCATTATTGGCTTTACCGTGATTGTATTGGCATTACTGATTTATTTATTAAACAAAACCCGCTTTGGTTTGTTTGTCCGTGCTGTGACTCAAAACCGTCAAATGGCACGAGCCGTAGGAATTCGCTCAGCGCGTATCGATATGTTGGCGTTTGGGTTGGGTTCGGGCCTTGCAGGATTAGCAGGCTGTGCATTGGCACAAGTGGGTAATGTGGGCCCAGATTTGGGACAAACCTACATTATTGATGCTTTCTTAGTTGTCGTTGTCGGCGGTGTCGGTCAAGTTTGGGGTGCAGTATTGGCTTCATTAGGCCTTGGTATCAGTGGCACGGTGCTCGAGATTGGTATCGGTGCGGTTATGGCTAAAATAATACTTCTGGTTCTTGTGATTCTGTTTATTCAGAAGCGTCCACAAGGTTTATTCGCCCTCAAAGGCCGCTTTGTGGATTAAGGAGAACCTCATGCGTATTACTCAACTATTATCTGACTCCCCGCGAAACTCTATTCTAATTGGATTGTGTTTCCTAGTTTTGCTGATATTACCTTGGCTACATTTACTGCCAGATACATCAGCATTGCACCTTTCGGCCTACTGGATTACCCTAATTGGTAAGATTATGGCGCTTGCCATGGTCGCCCTAGCTTTAGACTTAGTTTGGGGTTATGCCGGTATTTTAAGTCTCGGACATGGTCTTTACTTTGCCCTTGGTGGTTACGCCTTTGGCATGTATTTAACTCGTGAAACCGCCGGTGATGCCCTGCCAGACTTTATGCGATTTTTAAGTTGGACTGAAATGCCATGGTTTTGGGCAGGTACACAAAACTTTTGGTGGTCAATAGCATTAGTGATTCTGGTACCAGGACTAATTGCCTTTATCTTTGGTTACTTTGCCTTTCGCTCTAAAATCAAAGGGGTTTATTTTTCAATTATTACCCAAGCGATGACTTATGCGGCAGCTTTACTGTTCTTTCGAAATGAAACGGGCTTTGGTGGTAACAACGGTTTCACTGGCTTCACGACCTTACTCGGGTATGACATTACCGCAGCTTCGACCAGAGCTATGCTTTGCTTTGTCACAGCTTTAGCCCTACTGTTATCATATCTAGGTCTGCGTTATTTGATGAGTCAACCCTATGGCCGTGTGCTTGGTGCCATTCGTGACAGTGAAAACCGGTTACAGTATTTGGGCTATCGTACGCTTTGGTACAAGCTATCAGCATGGGTATTATCGGCCATAATTGCCGGCATTGCAGGCGCACTATATGTACCTCAAGTTGGTATTATTAATCCGGGTGAGATGAACCCTGTTAACTCTATTGAGATGGCGGTATGGGTTGCAGCCGGTGGCCGTGGAACATTGATCGGTGCTATCGTCGGTGCAGGTGCGGTTAATGCGATAAAAACTTACTTTACGGTGGCCTATCCTGAATTCTGGTTACTTATCTTAGGTGGTCTATTCGTCGTTGTTACCTTATTTATGCCGAATGGCATTATTGGCCTACTCGACCGATTTAAGAAGGAAAAAGAATAATGCCAAAACAAACGATTGATTCGACGACAGATACAACTGTGGCGCAGCCAACCAAAACAGATAATTTATTAAAATCGCCTAAGAATGAGTCCTTAAATCAAGAGACTGATTTACTTACATCTGTCCATAGTAACGATACTACTGATGTATACAATAACGACTCCAATAATGAACCCGCTACTACTCACTCAGCAGTGACTAACAAAAACCGAGTGACAACATTGGCGGAAGACTACGGCGATGGTTTAGGCCTAGCACATATTAAACCTAAGTCCGGTCCTGATATGAGCCATGGTATTGCGCTATATTTGGAAGAAGTTAGCGTGTGGTTTGACTCGTTTCAAGCCCTTAATAACTTGTCTTTATATATTGAAGAAGGCGAGCTTCGTTGTATCATTGGTCCTAATGGTGCAGGTAAAACAACGTTAATGGATGTAATTACTGGTAAAACCCGACCTACTGAAGGAACGGCTTTTTTTGGTCAAATTCATGATCTATCTAAGTTGTCTACCGAACAAATCGCCGAAGCAGGCATTGGTCGTAAGTTCCAAAAACCGACCGTTTTTGAGAACTTTACTGTACTTGATAACTTAATGTTGGCTGCTCCGAAAGACAAACGGGTTTCAAAAAGTTGGTTTACCAAAATTGATGCCGATACTCAAAATACGCTCGACTCTACACTAAGCCAAATTCGCTTAAAAGACATGCTTCATAAGCCTGCTGGACTGTTATCTCATGGTCAAAAGCAGTGGCTTGAAATTGGGATGTTGTTAATGCAGCAACCAAAGCTTATCTTACTCGATGAGCCTGTTGCCGGCATGACGGATGCCGAAACCGAACATACCGCTGAACTGTGCTTGCGTCTTAAAAAGGACCATACCTTAGTGGTCGTTGAACATGATATGACCTTTATCGATGCCATTAGTGAAAAAGTAACCGTATTGGCAAATGGCGCAATTTTAGCCGAAGGCACGTTACATGAGGTTCAAAATGATGAAGCAGTAATTGAGACTTATCTTGGTCGTTAACCTTAAATAGTCTTAAATTACGAGTCTGCAGTTCATATAAGACTTTAGCAATAAGCCAGTTGCGCCATTCTCACCATACACAGACAAATTAGGGTAGTCCTATGTTACAAATAAATGCCATAAATCAATATTACGGAGGCAGCCATATTCTGCGCGATGTCACCCTAACTGCGCCCATTGGCGAGTGCAGTGTGATATTAGGCCGCAATGGCGTGGGCAAAACCACCTTGCTAAAGTGCTTAATGGGTATTTTACCGATTAAATCCGGTCAAATTATGTTGGATGATAAAGACATCAGTAACCAAAGCCCAGAGCAACGAGTGCATCAGGGGTTGGCTTATGTACCACAAGGTCGAGATATTTTTTCGACGCTTACGGTCGAAGAAAATATTTTGATTGGTATGGCTAAATTCTCTCAAAGTAAAGCGAGCAAAGTTCCTAAGCATCTCTATGATTTATTTCCAGTACTTAATGAGATGAAGCATCGACGCGGTGGTGATTTGTCTGGCGGTCAGCAGCAGCAGTTGGCCATAGCACGTGCGCTTGCCTCAGAGCCTAGAGTGCTGATATTAGATGAACCAACCGAAGGCATCCAGCCTTCAATCATTAAAGACATTGGCCGAGTCATTCAAGATTTGGCAAGTCAAGGTAACATGGCCATTGTCTTGGTCGAGCAGTTTTATGAGTTCGCAGAAGAACTGGCTGATAACTATACGGTATTATCACGAGGCCAAGTTGTGGCACAAGGTAGAGGCTCTGAAATGGCCGCAAATAATATCCAACAATTGGTGGCCATTTAACGTCTATTTAGCCATTAGCGGTATTTTATGCTATTTATGGTTATACCATAGCCTAAACTAGAAACACATTTTTAACTTTCTTAGTCAAGAATCACTATGTTCTTGGCTTTTTTTATTGAAAATCGATATATAGCGATATTGTACTAGCAGTATTCGAAAGGATCTATTTTTGCTATTATGAGTTTCATTTATTGACCAACTTTGTGACCCTAAGCCATGATGATTCATCCACAATTTGACCCTATCGCTCTTTCGCTTGGCCCCATTCAAGTCCACTGGTATGGCTTTATGTATCTGCTTGCCTTTGTTGCTGCCTATGCACTGGCCTGGTATCGCAGTTCTAAACGAGAAGGTTGGACCACGGATATGGTGTCCGATTTGGTGTTTTTTGGAGCACTGGGTGTTATATTAGGGGGTCGTATTGGTTATGTACTGTTATACCAATTCGATGAATTTTTGGCCAATCCTGCCTACCTATTTAAAGTCTGGGAGGGCGGAATGTCATTCCATGGCGGCTTTATTGGGGTAGCCTTGGCAATGATATATTTTGCCCGTAAATACAAAAAACCCATTTTTACTGTACTAGATTTTATTGTACCCTGTGTACCTACCGGACTTTTATTTGGGCGAATTGGTAACTATATTAATGGTGAGCTTTGGGGTCGTGTTTCTGATGGTGGCTATAACTGGTTGACCTACTTTCCACAAGCCGCAAACGCCGATTCAGCTTTAATTACCACCAATCCTGCTTTGCAATCTTTGATGATTCAATTTGAGGATAGCTACCTATTACCACGTCACCCTTCACAGCTTTATGAAGCTTTTGCAGAAGGGTTATTAACTTTTATTATCGTGTGGTGGTTCTCCTCTAAACCTCGACCTCGTATGGCGGTAAGCGCCTTGTTCATGCTGTGCTATGGTATTAGTCGCTTTACTATTGAGTTTTTCCGTCAGCCAGATGAAGGCTACCAGTTAATCTTTGGTTGGATGAGTAAAGGTCAGCTGTATACCTTACCCATGCTTATCTTTGGAGTAATTTTAATGGTATTGGCTTATCGCCGTCAGCAATACGACTGGGGCAAATACGCCGCTTAACCATATTCTTCATAATATGCTTAACCACATGCTTAATAACATTCTTTACCACACGCTTGACCACATTTCTAATATTAGAAAAATAGCCAATTTAATATGTATGTAGAATTGTCAGTTCACTTATTTTATTAATAATTTGATTGTAGACTTATGATAACCACCAAAAATGAAGCCGCCTATCTTGACTTAATCCGCTATGTGCGTGACCACGGTACCGAAAAGGGAGACCGTACAGGTACGGGCACATTCAGTCATTTTGGTGCCCAGTTACGCTTTGATTTAAACGATGGCTTTCCACTATTGACCACGAAAAAAGTGCACATGAAATCTATTACCTATGAGCTCTTTTGGTTTTTAAAAGGCGATACCAACGTTAAATATCTGCAAGATAATGGCGTACGTATTTGGAATGAATGGTCAACGGCAGAACAGACAGCACGCTTTGGTCGTCCTGAAGGTGAGCTTGGCCCAGTATACGGTCATCAGTGGCGCAATTATGGGGCTAGCAAAGCTGAGGACGGTAGCTACAATCAAGATGGCGTGGACCAAATCATTGATGTGATTGAGCAAATTAAAACCAATCCCAATTCACGTCGTTTAATTGTTTCAGGTTGGAATCCAGCGGAAGCGACTCAAGTTGCGCTACCCCCTTGCCACACTTTATTTCAATTCTTCGTAGCAGACGGCAAATTGTCTTGCCAACTGTATCAGCGCTCAGCAGATTTGTTTTTGGGTGTACCCTTTAACATTGCTAGCTACTCGTTATTGACGCATATGATTGCGCAAGTTTGTGATCTACAAGTAGGTGAGTTTATTTGGACGGGTGGTGATTGTCATTTGTATAAAAACCATATCGAACAGGTCAATGAACAGCTGTCTCGTAAGGCATACGAGCTGCCAAGCTTGTGGTTAAATCCTGAAATTAAAGATATTTTTGAGTTTGAATTTGACGACATTCGTGTAGACAATTATCAATCACATCCGGCCCTTAAAGCACCGGTCGCAGTTTAGTTTTTGCAAGTTTTATTAAAACACATTATCTAACGTGTAGTGAAATGAACATCAATAATAAAAACAAATATCCTTTAAGGACACCTTTATGAGCTATGCCCATACCCAAATTGCCCAAATAGCGGCCATTAGCAATAATCGTTGTATTGGTAAAGACAACGAACTGCCATGGCACATCTCTAATGACTTGAAGCATTTTAAAGCGATGACCACTGCCGAAACGAATGCCTATGTGGATAGTGGCGTGAAAGGTATCGTTATTATGGGTCGCAAGACGTTTGAGTCTATGGGTAATAAGCCTTTACCGAAACGGGTGAATTTTGTTATTACTACCCAGATGGATTATGTGGAGAAACATAATTTAAAAGGAAAAAAAGACCTTCATGTCGTGCACAATATAGACGACGCCTTAACTCATGCTGCCAATATAGCTCATGGCTTGAAGTTTGATACCATTTGGATTATTGGTGGTGAGAAAATTTTCAAAAATACCATGATGTATACTGACCGTATTGAGCTGACCATTGTTGATACAGAGATTGAAAATGGTACCGCTTTCTACCCTCTGCTTTCAGACGAGTTTAAAATAACCGCAGAGTCTGATACACATATGGATAACGATAGTGGTTTAAGCTATAAGTTCGTAACCTATGAGGCAAGCGAAAACTAACAACTGCTTTCAAACTTTTTATATATCGTGACATTGATTTAAACTAGGGTCAACGCAATCGAGCTTAAAGACTAGACAACTGAGTGGAATGAGGTTGACGCCACAATTGGTTTAAAGGAATAGCAGTAAACCAGCTTTGCTTTAAATCATTCTGAGTCCATTATGGCAATAAGCCTATTGAAAAAACTGCTCATTGCCATACTGGTATTATTTGGCCTGCTAGCATTGCTCGGCATAATATCCTATCAGGACCTACCAGACAATACGGATCGTTCTGTCTCAACGCATCGTCCTATTCATATAGATAGCCCTATCGCCAAACGCCTAATGCCTGTTATGGCAGCACATCCTAATCAAAGCGGCCTTTACCTATTGGATAACAGTCATGAAGCCTTACTATCACGATTGGCACTGGCGGCATCAGCACAAAATAGCCTCGATGTGCAGTATTATATTTGGCATGATGATACAACAGGACATTTATTGATGCAGAGCCTGTACCAAGCGGCAGATCGCGGGGTACAGGTACGACTACTTCTCGATGACAACAATACCGATGGTATGGATGAATTACTTGCCAGCGTCAATGCTCATCCAAATATTGAAGTGCGTCTATTTAATCCCTTTATGCAGCGCAGCTTTCGCCCGCTTGGCTACTTAAGTGATTTTTTTCGCTTAAATAGACGCATGCATAATAAGTCCTTTACCGCAGATGGCTTAATGACCATAGGTGGGGGACGTAATGTGGGTGATGAATACTTTGGCTTTGGAACCGGGGTGATGTTTGCAGATTTAGATCTACTCGCGGTCGGACCTGCTGCTCAAGATGTAGAGCAAGATTTTGATCGCTATTGAAGCAGTCAATCGGCTTATCCTATCGAGCGTATCATAGATGTTTCGAATCCTAAGCCCTTTGAGATAATACCTGTTGATGATAGCCAGACAAAAGCCTTCTTACAAGATTTACAACATTCAGCCTTTGTCAAACAACTAAAACAAGGCAACATTCCTCTAATATGGACCAAAACCAAGCTAATTAGTGACTCACCTGACAAGGTTTTAAAGGCATCTAAAAATTCTGGTTCTTTATTGACTGATATCCTCCCTTTAATGCAGCAAACTCAACAAGAGTTACTCATCATATCGCCTTACTTTGTTCCCACTAAGCGAGGTTATACCCTATTTTCAAACTTGGCTAAAGACGGTAAACGGGTAGCTGTACTGACCAACTCGTTGGCGGCCACAGATGTGGTACCTGTGCATTCTGGATATGCCAAATATCGCACACCGCTACTCGAATCGGGGGTTTCAATATTTGAACTCAAACCCATGGCCACCGTTATCATTCAAAAAAATCGTGGCAGCATGATCAAACGTAGCGGCTCAAGCTTACATGCTAAAACCTTTATTATTGATAATAAAACCTTATTTATCGGCTCATTTAATATAGACCCTCGCTCGGCTCGGTTAAATACCGAAATGGGTTTTGTAGTTGATAGTCCAAAGCTTGCCAGTTATTTGGCTGATAATATGAAAAAGAATCAAATGCAATACAGCTATGCGGTCAGCTTAACCTCGCAAGGTAAACTGCACTGGGAAACAAAAGAGCACAACCAGCTTGTTGCGTATGACGATGAACCCCACAGCTCATTTTGGTCTCGTGTTGGGGTCTGGATATGTTCGTTGCTACCGATTGAATGGTTGTTGTAAGCTTCTGCAAGCTGAAATACGGCTACACCCTTTACTACTAAAACTGCTTATCATCATTTCGACTATTACAAGGTAGCTAAGGTAGCAGTAGCAGCGGCTTAGACAATAAATCCACTGTGTGTGAATAAATTAGCTGGCTAAATAAACTACCTCTAATCCAGTTCCCCAGCTATTAGCGTTACTACATCTGTAGTAAATGAGCCATCAGCCTGTAGCTTATAATAGTCTTTTACCTCTTGACCAATTTGCTGTTGCTGCAGTTGTTCTGACAACTTTGAGCGTATCATCGGATAAATCATAAATTGGAATATGAATAAATATCTCAAAAAAACCCTCCTTTAGATCACCAAAAGAGGGCTTTAAGAATAATTATTAAGTGCTTAAAACCTATTACATCGCTTTTGTGCGCTCAGTCAACCAAGCAAGCGCTTCCCCTTCAACACGGTCTTTTAGCTCATGATAAACATGACTATGGTAGTCATTTAACCAATCGATTTCATCTTGAGTCAAAATATTTGGGTTCACCAATCGGGTGTCAATAGGACATAAAGTCAACGTTTCAAAGTTAAGATAATGACCAAACTCAGTTTCTTGTGGCGTCGGTACCGGCTGATTAACCATTAAGTTTTCGATACGAATACCCCACTTACCTTCACGGTAGAGACCTGGCTCATTGCTGCTAATCATACCTACCTTCATCGCTCGCTCTGGCGGATTACTGGCTGAGTAAGCAATCACTTGCGGACCTTCGTGGACATTTAGGAAGTAGCCGACACCATGACCAGTACCATGACCATAATCCATTTGCGCTTGCCATAGTGGCGCACGGCAAATAGCATCAATTAGTGGAGAGGCAATACCATCTGGGAAGCAAGCTTTGGCCAAGGCAATATGAGCTTTTAAGACAAGACTAAAGTCACGCTTTTGCATGTCATTGACATTGCCAATACCGACCACACGAGTAATATCAGTGGTGCCATTTTGATACTGCGCTCCTGAGTCAATCAATAACAAACCATCGCCGTCTAAATAGCTAAACTTATCCTCTACTGCACGGTAATGAGGTAGCGCACCGTTTTCGTTATAGCCAGCAATAGTTGGGAAGCTTGGCGAGACATAGTGCGGCTGTTTGCTCCGCACATCAATGAGCATACTATCAACATCTAATTCACTTAGACGCTCACCTCTATGTAAGCGAGCTTCAAAATCACTGAAGAACTCACACAGTGCAGCTCCATCTTGACGCATGGCCTCACGTACATGCTCGATATCCTCTTTGGATTTAACAGATTTTAGCAGTGTGCTTGGCGCAATTTGCTCAATCATAGCAATGTCATCACCTAGGTCATTTAGGGTGCCTACTGCCACTTTATTGGGATCCAATAATAATAAATGCTCAGGTGTCAGTTCGCCTAGTGCGCCTTTAACTTGGTCATAGTCTGCCACGCTAATGCCAGCATCATTCAACAACTTAGCGATATCTTCGCCTACTTTAATGTTGTCAATATAAAGCGTTGCCTTATCTGCAGTAATGATCATATGCGCCAAAAAGACAGGGTTGTAGTCGACATCATTACCACGCAAGTTGGTCAACCATGCTAAGTCATCTAAGCTTGAAATCAAATGATGAGTGGCGCCAATTTGCACCATATGCGCACGCACCTCAGCCAATTTCTCTTGCGCCGACTGAGACACAAACTGATCATCATGCGCAAATAGCTGAGCGCTAGGTAGTATAGGACGGTTTTGCCAAATTTCATCCAATAAATCCAGCTCAGTAATGAGACGAATACCTTCGTCTTCACTATCCGCAACCTCATCAAACGCATCAAGCAGTCGATCTTGTTCCGCCAGTGACAAGACATTGCCATCAATGGCCACACTATCACCCGACTTTAGGTTTTCAGCTAACCACTGTACATGATTGGGGGAACCAGGTTGAAGTTTTTGAAGGGTAATACCAGTATTTTCTAATTGTGCGGCCGCTTGTACCCAGTAACGGCTGTCAGCCCAAAGACCCGCAAAATCCTGAGTCACTACTAGTGTACCTACAGAGCCGGTAAAACCTGATAGCCACTGACGGCCTTGCCAGTATTCAGGAAGATATTCTGACAGATGTGGATCTGCTGAAGGCACGATAAGGGCATCGATTTCATTAGTTTTTAGCACTTCGCGTAAATCGCTAATACGCTGCTCTATGACTGACTTACTCATAACTTACCTCTTTTTATTACAAATATTATAGGAAGGATTTATAAGCGAATATTTTTTATAATTACGT
>NZ_JAGLBC010000256.1 GCF_018260395.1 Psychrobacter sp. | reverse complement strand
TTTTAGTGAAAGTTGAGATTTAGGGATGGTTTATTCTTATCGTGCAAAGGTTTCTATAAGTATTTAGTGTACCTAAAAAAATCTCACCCTTAGCGAAGTCATCCGCATAACTTTCTTTGTCGAAAAACCTATATACTGAACCTGTATGTGAATCACTAAAATAAGCATTGTCTGGTAATTCCGTAAATAGTTTATTTTCCACAGCTTGCTGTAATTTTTTTTATTTTTAATTTTTTCTCTCCTGTTTCTGCGTTCTGCTTTCGCCTTGTTTGTTGCATTTTTTCGCTTACCCATAATAAATTCCTTATAAGCATACTTATTAGAAATTGCTTGAAAAGCCCCTCATCTAGGAGTTTTGAAGTGGCATAATAAGTTTAGACACCTTTTAAGAGGTTATACTAACCTAAAAAAGGACAACGCCATGACTCAACAATACGGAAAATTTAATCGAGAATTCAAACTCTAATCTTTTTTTTGGTCGCTCATTGAGTCTATTTCAATGAACCAAATGTCATCACTACTGACCTGAGTAAAATCACAACTTTTAGGAAGATACTTTCTAATAATACCATTGGTGCTTTCCTTAGAGCCTGGTTACCAAAAGGCAAAAGGCATCAGTATCAACTAAATAAAACATAGCATGTAAGTAACGCTTTACTCGCTAATAATTAGTAAGCTCTTTGCCATTATCAGAGGTGATGGTCTTAACAAACAGCGTCAATGGACTTAGTAAATCGCTTATTGCACCAGCTACTTCTACAGACATTTTGTTGATATTAATCGTCACCATCTCTTTTAGAGATTTTATTTACCTTGCTTAATTGAAACTAGATAACTATCTAATCAGCTGCTACGGCCTTCTTATCCGTCCACGGTACGAACTTCATTGAGTAACGCACCATGTGTACAATACACAGCTGAACCTGAGCATTGGGGTAGACGTTGTTAATGGCATCAGGGAAGCCCTTTAAGCCGTCGACACAGGCAATGAGGATATCTTGTACCCCGCGGTTTTGTAGTTCAGTGAGAACACCCAGC
>NZ_JAGLBC010000055.1 GCF_018260395.1 Psychrobacter sp. | reverse complement strand
TGCTAAATAAGCACTTAATTTTTTATAAGCCCATTATATATGATGATTTATTAAATAAAAAAATCCGGCACGAATGCCGGATTTTGTAATTGAGTTTTTATACTTTAAACAGATTGGCTATTAAAACTTACTGGCCTGGTTTATCTTGACTAAGCTCTTGAGCAAAGGCTTCATCAAAGCTTCTAAAGTCTTGAGCGCTACTGTTGGCTTCTAAGTCAAAAGCAGCATCTAAGGCGCTTTCTACATCATAAGCAGGGTTACCTTCTTTGGCTTTCTTACGAGCCGCATGATAAGCAAGACCAGTACCAGCTGGAATCAAGCGACCAACAACCACGTTCTCTTTAAGACCACGTAAGTCGTCAACTTTACCAGTTACGGCAGCAGCCGTTAATACACGGGTAGTTTCTTGGAACGAAGCTGCTGAGATGAAGCTTTCAGTGGCCAAGCTGGCTTTGGTTATACCTAGTAATTGACGCTCAAACTGCACAGGGAATTTATCTTCAGCTAGCAGTTTTTCGTTCAATGCTTTCACATCAGCATATTCAACTTGATCGCCCTTGAAGTAGTTAGAATCACCTGCATCAGTAACTTCAACTTTACGCAACATTTGACGAATAATAACCTCAATGTGCTTATCGTTGATTTTAACACCTTGTAGACGGTATACCTCTTGTACTTCATCAACGATATAATTTGCCAGAGCAGTTTCGCCTTGTAAGCGTAAGATGTCATGCGGATTCAATGGACCATCTGCAATAACCTCACCACGGGCAACGGTTTCATTTTCGAATACGTTGATTTGACGCCATTTTGGAATCAGCTCTTCATGCACTTCACCCTCTTCATTGGTGATAATAAAGCGGTTTTTACCTTTGGTTGAAGTACCAAAACTAACCACACCAGACATTTCTGCCATAATAGCGTGATCTTTTGGACGACGTGCTTCAAATAAGTCAGCAACACGTGGTAAACCACCGGTAATATCTTTAGTACCAGAAGTCGCTTGTGGTACACGACCTAATACTGAACCAGCAGTTACTTCTTCACCATCAGAGACACGGATAATGGTTTCAGCGGGTAAGAAGTAAACCACCTCTTTACCTGCTGTTGTATCTAGAATAATAGCTGGGCGTAAGTCTTTTGAGTTACTTGGGCGGTCTTTTGAACCAAGAATTTCGAATGAACTCATACCGGTTGCTTCATCAATCTTAACCGTGGCAGTTGAGCCATCGATAATATCGCTAAAGCGTGCTTTACCCGCGAACTCAGTTATGATTGGGTGAGTGTGTGGATCCCATTTAGCAATTGCCTGTCCGCTTTCTACTTCATCGCCATCTTTTACTAATACGCTAGAGCCGTAAGGTACTTTATAACGCTCACGCTCACGACCTACATCATCAGCAATACCAATTTCTGCAGAACGAGACACAATAACCAAGTGACCGTCTACGTGCTCAACCGTCTTCATATTGTGGAAACGAATGAAACCATTGTTACGTGCAGAGATGCTATTGTCTACTGAGGTTGAACTCGCTGCACCACCAACGTGGAATGTACGCATTGTTAACTGAGTACCAGGCTCACCAATTGACTGAGCGGCCATAACCCCTACAGACTCACCAATGTTAACTTTGTGACCACGGGCTAGGTCACGACCATAACACTGAGCACAAACACCATGTGGGACGTTACAAGTAATCACTGAACGTACCCATACTTCATCGATACCGTTATTATCGATTAGCTGTACGCCTTGCTCATCAATTAAGCTACCAGCTGCTAAAACAACTTCATCTTCACGGTTAATAATATCTGTTGCAACCACACGCCCAAGTACACGATCACCTAGCTTCTCGATGATCTCGCCACCTTGGATATGCGGTGTCATGCGAACACCTTTTTCAGTACCACAATCGTCTTCTGTGATAACCAAATCTTGCGCCACGTCTACTAGACGACGAGTTAAGTAACCTGAGTTAGCGGTCTTCAATGCGGTATCGGCTAGACCTTTACGAGCACCGTGAGTAGAGATAAAGTACTGAAGTACAGATAGACCTTCACGGAAGTTTGCTTTAATGGGGGTCTCAATGATTGAACCATCTGGTTTAGCCATTAGACCACGCATACCAGCTAACTGACGAATCTGCGCCGCACTACCACGAGCACCAGAGTCTGACATGATAAAGATAGAGTTAAAAGATTTTTGCTCTACTTCTTCACCTTGTGCATTGATAACTTTATCAGTTGATAAGTTATCCATCATCGCTTTAGCAACTTTGTCATTGGTACGTGACCAAATATCGACAACTTTATTATAACGCTCACCAGCGGTTACGAAACCTTGTTCAAACTGTTGTTCGATTTCACGTACTTCAGCGTCTGCCGCTTCAATAAGCTCTTTCTTCTTAGGTGGTATAACCATATCTTCGATACCGATAGATACACCTGATAGCGTTGCTTGAGCAAAACCTAGGTACATCAATTGGTCAGCAAAGATAACACTGTCTTTTACACCGCGAGTACGGTAGCAAGAGTTCATTAATTTTGAGATATTTTTCTTAGTCATCTCAACGTTACACTCTTCGAAACGCATACCTTTAGGCATCACATTCCAGATAAGTAAACGACCTGCCACCGTGTCTTGAAGTGTGGTTTGTTTGGTAGAGTTACCTTCTTCATCAAAAATAGTTTCGGTAACTCGAACTTTTATTTTAGCGTTTACATGTAGGTCATTAGAACCAATCGCGCGTAAAGCTTCATTAACCGTAGCGAAGATCATACCTTCACCTTTGGCATTGATAGCGGAGCGACTAATATAGTACAGACCCAGTACAACGTCTTGTGAAGGAACAATAATCGGATCACCGTTAGCTGGTGATAAGATGTTATTGGTTGACATCATCAAAGTACGTGCTTCTAACTGAGCTTCAAGCGTTAATGGCACGTGTACTGCCATTTGGTCGCCATCGAAGTCTGCGTTAAATGCGGTACAAACTAAAGGATGAAGCTGAATGGCTTTACCTTCAATAAGTACTGGTTCGAACGCTTGTAGACCCAATCTGTGAAGTGTTGGCGCACGGTTTAATAATACTGGATGCTCACGAATGACCATGGCCAGCATATCCCAAACTTGTGGCTCTTCACGCTCTACCATTTTTTTAGCTTGCTTAATGGTAGTTGCCATACCGTGTGACAGTAATTTTGAATAAGTAAATGGCTTGAATAATTCTAGCGCCATTTTCTTGGGTAGACCACACTGATGTAGACGTAAAGTAGGCCCTACAACAATTACTGAACGGCCTGAATAATCAACACGCTTACCTAGTAAGTTTTGACGGAAACGACCTTGCTTACCTTTAATCATATCAGCAAGCGATTTCAATGGACGCTTGTTACTACCAGTAATAGCACGACCACGACGGCCGTTGTCTAACAGTGCATCTACAGATTCTTGTAACATACGTTTTTCGTTACGCACAATAATGTCTGGCGCATTCAGCTCTAAAAGACGCTTTAAACGATTGTTACGGTTAATCACACGGCGGTATAAATCGTTTAGATCGGAAGTCGCAAAACGTCCGCCTTCTAGTGGTACTAGAGGACGTAAATCTGGTGGTAATACTGGTAAGATGCTCATTACCATCCACTCAGGCTTATTATTAGAATCACGGAATGCTTCTAATAATTTAAGACGCTTCGACATTTTCTTTAGTTTGGTTTCAGAACCAGTATTAGGAATCGCTTCACGTAGATCATCAATCTCTAAATCGATGTCAATGTCTTTTAATAGGTCTTGAACCGCTTCAGCACCCATTTTAGCGATAAATTCATCACCAAATTCTTCTAATGCTTTGTAATAATCTTCATCATCGAGCAATTGATACTTCTCTAAAGAAGTCATGCCTGGATCTGTTACCACATAGCTTTCAAAATACAATACGCGCTCGATATCACGTAGTGTCATATCAAGTAATAAACCGATGCGGCTTGGTAATGATTTTAAAAACCAAATGTGAGCTACAGGACTGGCAAGATCAATGTGACCCATACGGTCACGACGAACTTTGGCGGTAGTTACTTCTACGCCACATTTTTCACAAATTACGCCTTGGAATTTACGGCGCTTGTACTTACCACATAGACATTCAAAGTCTTTTACCGGACCAAATATTTTGGCACAGAATAGACCATCACGCTCAGGTTTGAAGGTACGATAGTTAATGGTTTCTGGTTTTTTTACTTCGCCATGTGACCATGACTTAATAGTCTCAGGAGCAGCCAAGGTAATCTGAATGCTATCAAATTCACGTTTGCCATTGTCGGCAGGGCTTTTCATAATATCGAGTAAATCTTTCAAGTTGCTTCTCCGTTGTATGTGTTCACAGTATCTAGGTCATATTAATAGTTGAATAATGACGCTAATATACCGTTTGAAGGCAATGAATTAGGCTGAGTTAAAGGGCGAAGACTAATAGAATAATTGCAGGTCGCTTATTAGATTAAATCTGCGCCCCGCAATTACCCTATCGACTTTAGTTGCTTTCTTTAAGCTCAATATTAATACCCAGTGACTTAATCTCTTTGGTCAGTACGTTAAACGATTCAGGCATACCTGGATCCATATACTGTTCACCATCGACGATGTTCTTATACATACGTGTACGACCTTCAACATCATCTGATTTCACTGTTAGCATCTCTTGCAAGGTATAAGTTGCACCGTATGCTTCAAGAGCCCAAACTTCCATCTCACCAAAACGCTGACCACCAAACTGTGCTTTACCACCTAATGGTTGCTGTGTTACTAATGAGTATGAACCCGTTGAACGAGCATGCATCTTATCATCCACCAAGTGGTTCAGTTTCAGCATATACATGTAGCCAACGGTTACAGGACGGTCGAATTTCTGTCCAGTACGACCATCATACAAAGTCTGCTGACCTGAGCTTGGAAAACCTGCAAGTTGTAATAATTCGTCAATCTGAACCTCACGTGCGCCGTCAAATACAGCGGTACCCATTGGCACACCCTCACGTAAGTTTTGAGCCAATGCCATAATATCTTCATCACTCAAACTGTCTAGATCAACTTGCTCGCCGCCCACTTTATTATAAATCTTATCTAAGAAATCACGTAATTCAGTAACAGCAGCTTGCGCTTTTAACATGCCATTAATCTTGTCACCAAGACCTTTAGCCGCCATACCCAAATGCGTCTCAAGAACCTGACCGATGTTCATACGAGATGGTACGCCTAGTGGGTTCAATACGATGTCTACTGGGTTACCATTTTCATCGTAAGGCATATCTTCAACTGGCATAATGCGAGAAACCACACCTTTGTTACCATGACGTCCGGCCATTTTATCACCAGGCTGAATGCGACGTTTTACGGCTAGATAAACCTTAACAATCTTTTGAACGCCATGTTGTAAGTCGTCGCCAGCTGTGAGCTTACGTTTTTTCTCAGCAAATTTAGTATCGATATCTTTTTGCTTATCGATTAAAAACTCTTGAATTTGAGTCAAACGTTCAGCAATCTCTTCTTCGACTGGTTGGATGTCTAATAAAGTTTCTAAAGACATTTCTAATAGCTCAGACTCAGCCATTACGGTGCCTGATTTAAGACCAGCACCACCACTAATAGCCTTACCATCTAATAAATGACTAATACGGCTACGAGCTGCTTCTTCAAAGATGCGTAGCTCTTCTTTTAAATCTTTGCGGTAATTATCTAACTGAGACTTCTCAATGGCTTTAGCACGAGCATCTTTTTCTACACCATCACGGGTAAAGACTTGAACATCAATAACCGTACCTTTGGTAGACGTTGGTACACGTAAAGAAGTGTCTTTAACATCCGCCGCTTTTTCACCGAAAATAGCTCTTAGTAGTTTCTCTTCTGGCGTTAATTGTGTTTCGCCTTTAGGCGTTACTTTACCTACTAGAATATCGCCTGCATCTACTTCAGCACCGATATAGACAATACCAGACTCATCAAGCGCAGATAGTGCTGCTTCACCAACGTTTGGAATATCGGCAGTAATTTCTTCAGTACCTAATTTAGTATCACGTGCCACACAGGTTAATTCTTGAATGTGGATAGTTGTGAAACGGTCTTCTTTAACCACACGCTCAGACAATAAGATTGAGTCTTCAAAGTTATAACCATTCCATGGCATAAACGCCACACGCATGTTTTGACCCAATGCCAACTCACCTAAGTCAGTTGAAGGACCATCTGCCAAGATATCGCCGGTTGCAATTTGGTCGCCTTGGTTAACAATAATACGTTGGTTAATACAAGTATTCTGGTTTGAGCGGGTATACTTGATTAAATTATAAATATCGATACCGGCTTCACCAGCACCCATCTCATCTTCATTCACACGCACAACAATACGAGAGGCATCAACGTCTTCAATCACACCACCACGTTTGGCGATCACACAAACACCAGAGTCACGGGCTACGTGACGCTCCATACCTGTACCGACTAAAGGCTTATCTGCACGTAGGGTTGGTACGGCCTGACGTTGCATGTTCGAGCCCATCAAGGCGCGGTTAGCATCATCATGCTCAAGGAATGGAATCAAACTTGCCGCTATTGAAACAACTTGGCTTGGTGATACGTCCATATGCGTTACTTTATCGCTAGGCATGCGTACCGATTCACCACCGCTACGTACCATTACCATCTCTTCAGCGAATGCACCATTCTCATCTACTTCAGAGTCAGCCTGAGCAATTACGGTGCCTACTTCTTCAATGGCCGATAAATATTCGATATCATCTGTAACTTTACCGTCTACAACTTTACGATATGGCGTTTCGAGAAAGCCAAACTCATTGGTTTTAGCAAATGTTGCTAATGAGTTAATTAGACCGATGTTTGGTCCTTCTGGCGTTTCAATTGGACACACACGACCATAGTGAGTGTTATGAACGTCACGTACTTCAAATCCTGCACGCTCACGAGTTAAACCGCCTGGGCCTAAAGCTGAGATACGACGCTTGTGGGTAATCTCAGACAATGGGTTATTTTGGTCCATAAACTGAGACAATTGACTTGAGCCAAAGAACTCTTTCACTGCAGCCGCTACCGGCTTAGAGTTAATCAAATCTTGTGGTGACAAGTTGTCTGATTCTGCAGAACTCAAGCGCTCTTTTACCGCACGCTCAACTCGCACCAAACCTACGCGAAACTGATTTTCTGCCATTTCGCCAACTGAACGAATACGACGGTTACCCAAATGGTCAATATCATCCACTTCGCCAATACCATTACGGATATTAATCAACTCTTTTAAAACATCAATGATGTCTTCTTTGGTTAATACGCTTTGTTCACGCTTAATATCTGGATCGTCTGTGTTCTCAAAAGTACGGCCCAAGCGACGGTTGAACTTCATACGACCAACATTTGATAAGTCATAACGATCCGCATTAAAGAACATGCTCTCGAATAACTTTTCAGCTGTATCGATTGTTGGTGGCTCACCTGGACGCATTACTTTATAGATTTCTATTAACGCCTCTTCACGACTACCTGTGCTATCAGCACGTAAGGTATCAGCAATATAGGTACCGTGATCAATGTCGTTAGTAAATAAAATCTTAAATTCTTTAATAGAGTCACTGGCTTCAAACGCACTTAATTTAACCAATAATTCATGGTCAATTAAAGTGTTTGCTTTGGCAATGACTTCATCATTTACTATAATATCTTCAGCTAAAATACGCTCATATAAGTATTCATCTGGAACAGCAAGTTGCTTCATACCAGATTGTTCGATCTGACGAATACGGCGTGCGTTGATACGTTTACCTTGCTCGACCAGTACTTCACCTTCTGGAGAAACAATATCAAATTGAGCCATTTCGCCACGCAGACGATCTGCAACTAAGTCAATCTCAAACTGCTCTTCGCCTTTATATACCGTTACTTTCTCGAAAAAAGTGTCTAAGATTTCGGTGGTATCCATGCCTAACGCACGAAGAATAATAGTACCTAGCAATTTACGACGACGGTCAATACGAGCGAATACTAAATCTTTTGCATCAAATTCAAAGTCTAACCATGACCCACGATAAGGAATGATACGGGCGTTATAAAGTACCTTACCACTTGAATGTGACTTACCTTTATCATGATCAAAGAATACACCTGGTGAACGATGTAATTGAGAAACGATAACACGCTCAGTACCATTGATAATAAAGGTACCATTATTAGTCATTAATGGGATTTCACCCATGTATACGTTTTGCTCACGGATATCTTTAATAGCCGCTTTACTATTCTTATCTTTGCTATCTTTATCTTTGATAATCAAGCGAATTTTGACGCGTAGGGGTGCTGCAAAAGTAGAACCACGAGAAATACACTCGCGTTCATCGAACTCTGGTGCACCTAAGTAGTACTCAACAAATTGAAGCTCGGCGTTATTTGAATTACTTTCGATTGGGAAAATAGATGAAAATGCAGCTTGTAGGCCAGTATTCTCACGCGCTTTAGGCTTTTTATTTTCCTGCAAAAATTGCTCATAGGAATCCACTTGAATTGCCAACAGATATGGAATATCCATTACATGTGGCAACTCGGCAAAACTTTTGCGAATACGTTTTTTTTCAGTATAGGAATATGCCATCGAGAGTCCTTACAGTAGACAGTAAAATAAAAATGATTCATTTTTAAAAATTGAGATCAGTAATTAACTGGAACACTCAAATTCTAAATAGGAATCATCAGATTGAAACAGTGAGAATGACCTTTGATAAATGCCTGTTGTACTATCATTCATGACGTTTTAGCTCAACATTTTAACTAAATATTAGAGTGTCGACGCCGCCAAACCCATTACAAACGTTTATAGCTAATGGTTCTTTGTGTTTTAATGAAAACGAATTAGTTCAAAAAAGTTATAAATTTAGGTTAAAAGATGCCAAATGACAGATGCAAAAAAACCCCAAGCACGAGCGTACCTAGGTCTAAATAAAAAGGATAGAAGCTAAAGATGTTTTAAACATGCAAATTGTCTGTCCCTTGGTCTGTATTAATCGCTAAACGTTCGTTAAGCTGATATTCTTTAAATATTAACGTGACGCTTGCCAACCATTTAGGCTAATACAAAAGGTCAAGTGCGAGAGTATACAATAACTAATTAAAAAAAGCAAATCAATACCCTAATTTGCAAAACCCTTAAACTCTAAAATTGATGAGTGTAAACTATTCATCTATACACTTTATATCTAAAAACAAAAAAGCCAACAATGCAAAAAACATTGTTGGCTTTATGATTATATGAAATAAAATCCTCACATAATCAGTTAAGCTTTAGATAAATATCTATTACTTAAGTTCTACAGTAGCACCAGCTTCTTCAAGCTTTTTCTTAAGCTCTTCTGCTTCTGCTTTATTAGCGCCTTCTTTAATTGGAGCTGGAGCGCCTTCAACTAATTCTTTAGCTTCTTTCAAGCCAAGACCAGTAGCTTCACGAACGGCTTTAATTACGCCAACTTTCTTGTCGCCGAAGCTAGCAAGAATAACGTCAAACT
The DNA here is from genome assembly GCF_018260395.1 of Psychrobacter sp. Lineage (GTDB taxonomy): Bacteria > Pseudomonadota > Gammaproteobacteria > Pseudomonadales > Moraxellaceae > Psychrobacter. The sequence goes on along the minus strand of NZ_JAGLBC010000055.1, from coordinate 4,273 downwards.
CGTCTTTTTCTTCAGCAGCAGCAGCGCCACCAGCAGCAGCAGCAGCAGCAGGTGCAGCAGCAGCAGCAGCTGTTACGCCGAATTTTACTTCCATATCACTGATTAAGCCAACGATATCCATTACTGACATTTCAGCGATTGCGTTTAACACATCTTCTCTTGATAGTGCCATGGGATTTCTCCATATTCTGATAAATTTAAAGGTTTAGTTAAGATCAATACAGTTTGATTACGCCAATAAACGGTTACGCCAATAAACGATAGTCATGATGTATTGATCGAAAAAAGCTTGTTTGCCTAATTATATATACAATATAAATTAAGCGGCTTCTTTTGCGTCTTTTACTGCTGCAACAGTACGTACAAACTTGCCTGGTACTTCTTTCATAGTACGTGCAAGCTTGGTTACTGGTGCTTTCATTGTTGCCATCAAGATAGATAGTGCTTCGTCGCGTGTTGGAAGCTTAGCTACGCGCTCAAGTTCCTCAGGACCAAACAACTCACCACCAACTGATACAAGCTTCGCTTCTAAAGCTTTATGTTCTTTACTGAACTCAAAAATAACTCGAGCAGCTGAACCTAAATCTTCAGTAGAAAAAGCCAATAACAATGGGCCGACCATCTTATCTGACATGCACTCAAAGCTAGTTCCTTCAAAAGCACGCTTTGCTAACGTGTTTTTAACTACTTTAAGTACAACACCTTTCTCACGAGCTTTATTACGTAACTCAGTTAACTGACCTACTTCAAGACCGTGATAATCAGCAGCAACTGCTGAATAAGCATTTGCAGCAACTACAGACACTTCAGCCACAACTTTTTGTTTCTGTTCTAGCGTTAATGCCATGAGTTGACTCCTTAATCTCATCAACATTGCCGAAGCAATTTTGAATTGACGTTTCTATTACTAAAGTTTAAATACTGGTTTAATCGTAGATAAACCACTTTTTAACCAGCGACTTTAATAACGCTGAATACGGCACCTTTATCAGAATGAATAAGAAACTAAATTAATAAAACAATCTAATTCCCATGATCAAACTTTTTTGGTCACCGTCTGCGTAGGCTAATGCTAAGTCAAACCTAACTATAGTAAGTTGAGTAAATAAACTATATATAATTAAACTAGCGTCGACATTAATTAACAGTATAAACGCAGTGTTCCATACGAAACGAAACACCACTACACCTACCTACGGTCTTAGACAGCATAGCTTTGGCTAAGCTGACCTAATTTTTTAATACTTTAAATTGGGTGGTATTTGGAGTAAATAAAATAGACTCCAAACTATCACTAAATAACCAACTATTTAAATGATATAATCTAGTAATAGCAAATATCGAAATTACTTTGCAATACGGTAAGGCATTGGATCTAAAGTGATACCAGGACCCATTGTGCTTGATAGAGTAATTTTTTTGATATAAATACCTTTAGAAGTAGCAGGCTTAGCACGACGAATGTCTGATAATAAAGCCTGAACGTTCTGCTGGATTTGATCAAGAGTAAACCCAACTTGACCAATTGTAGTATGGATAATACCTGCTTTGTCTACACGATAAGTCGCCTGACCCGCTTTAGCGTTAGCCACAGCTTCTGCAACATTTGGTGTAACCGTACCCACTTTTGGGTTAGGCATTAAACCACGTGGACCTAGAATAGTACCTAGTTGACCCACTACACGCATAGCGTCTGGTGCTGCAATAACAACATCAAAGTCAAGATTACCGGCTTTAACTTGGTCAGCTAGATCGTCCATACCAACTACGTCAGCACCAGCTTCTTTAGCAGCTTCAGCAGCAGCGCCTTGGGCAAATACAGCGATACGTTTAGTTTTACCCGTACCTGCAGGTAGGTTTGTTGCACCACGTACTACTTGATCAGATTTACGTGGATCTACACCTAGGTTGATAGCGATATCAACAGACTCTTTAAACTTAAGCGTTGGTAGGTCGTTAAGAATGCTTACCGCTTCTTCAAGAGTGTATAACTTTTCGTTTTCTACACGCTCAGCGATTAATTTTTGACGTTTCGTAAGTTTACTCATTTACACACCCTCCACTTCGATGCCCATTGAACGTGCAGTACCAGCGATGGTACGTACAGCAGCGTCCATGTCAGCAGCAGTCAAATCAGCATTTTTGGTTTGCACGATTTCTTCTAGCTGTGCACGAGTAACTTTACCTACTTTAGTAGTATTTGGAACACCAGAACCTTTAGCGATGCCCGCAGCTTTACGTAGCAAGAAGGCAGCAGGTGGTGACTTCATGATAAATGTAAAAGATTTATCAGCATATACTGTAATTTCAGTAGGAATAGGCAGACCTGGTTCCATACTTGCAGTTGCCGCATTGAACTCTTTACAGAATGCCATGATGTTCACACCTTTTTGACCAAGTGCAGGTCCAATTGGTGGTGAAGGGTTTGCTTTGCCAGCAGGCACTTGTAGTTTGATGTAACCATCAATCTTCTTAGCCATGATATGTCTCCGTTACGGGTAATAACGCTTATTGCCTTTACTTACCAATATATTAATTAAACTGATAAGCTAAGGCATCCGCTCCCCGGTGGTTTAATATTTAGTAATATTTAATAAGACTAAGCAATTAACTTAGCTTTTCAACTTTACTAAACTCTAATTCGACCTGAGTTGGTCTGTTAAATACATTAACGGTTAATTGCAGTTTAGACTTTTCATAGTCAACTTTCTCAACCAAACCTTTAAAATCTGTAAATGGTCCGTCGATAACAAGAACTTCTTCACCTGGTTCAAATAAGGTCTTAGGACGGGGTGCTTCTTCACTTTGTTTCAGACGATTCAAAATACGATCGGCTTCGACTTTAGTAATTGGTGCTGGATTTTCTGGCGTACCACCAATGAATCCCGTAATACGAGGACAATCATTCACAATATGCCAAGTATCATCATTCATTTCCATTTCTACTAATACATAGCCTGGAAAGAATTTACGTTCACTTTTACGCTTTTTGCCGTCCTTCATTTCGACGACTTCTTCAGTAGGGACTAAAACTTCACCGAATTTATCAGCGAACTCACTACGATTGATACGATCCGTCAAGTAGCGTTGGACCTGCTTTTCATAGCCTGAAAATGCTTGCACAATATACCAGCGCATATGTTTCTCCATGACGTCAATCAAACGATTGCTGATTAAAAAAACAGGCTGTATGACCTATATAACCTACAAAGAGCGTAGAATTATATAAAAGCCCAGCCCTGATAGTGCTTATGTACTTATAATCTATTAAATTCTCTAAAACTACTTTAACGCTATACCGATCTAGCCAATAAAGATACCAACCAACCAAGTAAATAAGTTATCTAACAACCAAACAATGATTGCAACGATACCAATTACTAACAAGCTTTGCCAAGTATATTGAATGGTTTCATTTTTAGAAGGCCAAGTAACTCGGCGTAATTCAATACTGGCATCTTTAAGTAAAACCTTAAAACTACGACCTTGATTGGTTAGAGCCAAACAAATAATAGCTAAGATAATTAAAGCAGCAATAATACCAATACGTGTTACTAAATCATTAGCGGGTTGCCAAATTCCTGGAAGCTTATAGTTTACCAAGGTGGCAGCAATTAAGGCCGCTAATGCTATTCCCCAAAGTGCCATGTCTTTCGGCGATCGGGTTTTTGCAACTTCTACTGCACTTTTACCTGACAAGTCTCTGCTTAACGTATTATGAGCGCCCTGCTTAGCGTCAGATACCTTTCTTTCTAGGTTATCATCTTGTTGATTGCTCATAGTTGAATTGCCTTACGACGTAGACGATAGAGTTAAAGCCGCCTATCTGTATGGTAAAAGAAGAGTACTGGACCAATTAAGCTTACATGTAGAAAAAATATGGCAGGCGATGTAGGAATCGAACCTACGACCCTCGGTTTTGGAAACCGATGCTCTACCAACTGAGCTAACCGCCTTTAGAGGCTGACTATTATACAAGTTTTTAAATTGAATGCAAGCGCTCAATTTAATTACTTAATAATTCAAAGTTTTAAATTATTTGATCAATGACAATATATGTCACAAATGCCAATAAAAAATTTACTTTTATGCTTTATTACTTATGCTTTAGGACTAGGACTTAACACTATACCTTAACAATGACCTATACTTATTAAAATTACACAGTGTTAAAAATTCAAGTAAGTGATTATAAGTCTCATACAAATTTTATTCAATAAAAAACCGTCTTAAATAAGACGGTTTTTTGATTTACAGTAGAATGAGTTTATAA
>NZ_JAGLBC010000255.1 GCF_018260395.1 Psychrobacter sp. | reverse complement strand
CTCTCGAGGTAAAATCTAGATTCGGAGCCGTTGCACTTCGTAATTGAATCCAAGAGGTTTATAAAATAGTTGTTGTTAAACTAATAGTTTTTAAATTTTTATGATCAAATTAACGATGTTTTATTTATGGCTTGCAAAATGACTGATTAAATGTTGTTAGGATTAGTATAGTTTATAACCACTACTAACTTACTTTGATTGGTTAGCGCTTAAACCGCCAGTTTAATAGGGTTTAACTCTATAAACTGGCACTTTATTGTATGAATACTGCTTAAGGCTGTCCTATGAAAAAATCCACTTCTCCTAGTAATTATGGGCATCAAGATACTCAACCTTGGTATAAGAATTACATGGTTATTATCTTCGTCATTGGTCTGCCTTTATTCGTAGTGGTATCGTGTTTATGGTTTGTTTATTATTCTGTGCAAATCAAAGATACCGTGGTTCGTGACGATTGGTATATGGACGGCAAAACTTTATACCAAGATGTGTCGCGCGATAAGCTGGCACATGATTTAGACTTGCATGGAGAGATGGTTTTTGATAAAAATGGACAGGTTTTGTTTAGCTTGAATTATCCGAAGCAAAGCCTTGAATCTGGCAAACTTTTAGATGGGACTGCTTTATATTATCCTGATAAACTAACTCTCTCAATCTCTCATGCAACCGATATTAGTAAAGATCGTGATACCGTTTTGAAACATACCACTGGTAATCAGTACACGGCTAACGTAAAGCTTGATCCTTTAAAATCTAAGTACTATGTCCAAGTTAGTAACGAGGGTAAGCTTAATTGGCGACTGCGTGAAGTAGGCAAACTTCCTCAGGAGCGTATTAACTTTCTACCTTTACGCTCTTTTGATTAAAGACATATGTGATCAAAACAAATAAGAGAGCCACTGGCTCTCTTTTTTTATAAATTAATCAATGAGTGGATTAATGATGGGTATTTTTTTAATTTTATAGAACTTACGCACTATCATAGGCACAAAGACTATGCTAGATCGAACTGACACTTTGGTCTCAAATGAAACCACTGATTA
>NZ_JAGLBC010000254.1 GCF_018260395.1 Psychrobacter sp. | reverse complement strand
CAATCATTTAAGATTAATTATTTTATAAATGTTATTGAGAAAAAAGTATGACAGAGATTCTAAACGCCAGAAATATCAATAAAATTTATGATGAAGGCAATATTCGTACTCAGGTATTAACCGGTCTTGACCTAACTGTAAGGGCAGGAGAACGCATTGCAATTGTTGGTACTAGTGGATCAGGTAAAAGCACTTTATTACACCTGTTAGGCGGTCTTGATGTGCCAACTTCTGGCGAGGTATGGCTTCACGGTCAATGTATAAATAATATGAATGAGACTGAGCGTGGTGAGATGCGTAATAAGCATCTTGGATTTATTTATCAGTTTCATCATCTTTTGCCAGAGTTCACGGCAATTGAAAACGTGGCAATGCCGTTATTGTTACGTAAGGACGTGCCCATTAAAGAAGCTCGCCAGCAAGCTGTAGATTTGCTCGAAAGAGTAGGCTTAGGCCATAGGTTGGAGCATCGTCCAGGTGAATTGTCAGGGGGTGAAAGACAGCGTGTGGCTATTGCTCGTGCCCTTGTTACTAAGCCCTCCTTGGTACTGGCGGATGAGCCAACGGGTAATCTGGATTATGAAAATGCGCAAAGTGTTTTTGCCATATTAGCTGAATTACAAGACACTATGAAAACCGCTTTATTGATGGTAACTCATGATAGAAGCTTGGCAGCTATGGCAGATCGTCAGTTATTGCTTAAAAGTGGTAAATGGGAAAATTATACCACTTAATAGACATGTGTTTAGTATTTGTGTTTAGTATAGGCGCTAGGTCATTCTTCATTCAAGGATGAGCGTATGACTTACTAAAGCATATATAAAGGATTATATTAGGGGCTTTATTTGATTTGGCTAACAGGGATTGTTGCAATTGCTTTGATGTTGGCTATTTTGGAGTTGGACCCAAACCAGCTTTATATGCTTAGCCATTCCGTTTACCAAGTTAATAGCGAACGCTGGCAAGATGTTAGTTATTATTTACTCGGTGCAATTGTTTTATTCAGGCTAGGATCTTATTTAAGTTCATTTTTAGTTTCGTTCTTAGTTAGTTTTTTAAATA